>DATIGJ010000207.1:0-3555 GCA_035454765.1 Patescibacteria group bacterium | reverse complement strand
GATTTTTCGTGCTTGATCCATTGTGAGTGTTCCTGCTTTTTCTTTTCCTGGTTTTTGACTGCCAGCCTTGCCGAGTACTTTTTTGATCATTTCCGCGACTGGTGGTTTTTTGGTAATAAAGGTAAAGGTACGATCTTCATAAACAGTAATAACAACAGGAAGAATATTACCTTTTTGATCTGCTGTTTTGTCATTATATGCTTTCACGAATTCCATGATCGGAAGTCCGTGTTGACCAAGTGCAGGACCAACCGGTGGTGCAGGGGTTGCTGCTCCGGCCGGAATGTTTAATTTAATGAGTGTTTTTATTTTTTTAGCCATTTTATTAGTGATTAGGGATTAGGTTTTAGGGGTTAGTAACTAATCACTAACCACTAGTCACTAGTCCTTAAATTTTCTTAACCTGTAAAAAGTCTAATTCTACTGGTGTTTCGCGACCGAAAATACTGACGAGAACGTGTACTTTGCCTCGCGCATCGTCAATTTTATCAATGGTTCCCAAGAAATCGGTGAAAGGACCATCGGTAATTTTGACTGCCTCGCCAACAGTGAAGTTGGTTTGGAAGGTAGGTGTTGCCTGAGTCATAAATTTCTGGATTGCTTCGACTTCTTTTTCTGAAATTGGTGTTGGTTTATTTCCAGCTCCAATGAAAGAGGTAACGCCTTCAGTACTGCGAACGAGGAACCATGATTCATCATCAAGAACCATTTTGACAAGCACATATCCTGGAAAAATCTTCTCTTTGACAGTTTCTTTTTTACCGCCTGATACTTTAATCGTATCGCGCGTTGGGACGACAATATCAAAAATACGATCTGCAAAACCCATTGCTTCCATGCGCTGTTTGAGGCCACGTGCGACCTTATTTTCATGTCCTGCGTAGGTGTGAATGATATACCACTTGGCATTGTCAGGTGCTACAACTGGCTCCGATTGAACCGGAGCTGGTGCTGCATCTTCTGATTTTTTGTCATCAGTCTTTGTGTCTTGTGTTGAGCTTGCCGAAGTATCTTCAGCTTTGGTTTCTTCCACTACGGTCTCTTCGACGTTTGTCTCTTCAAGTTGTGGTTTATTTGTTTTATCCATAGTTTACTTTTTAGGGGTTAGATCACTAAACCCTATTTTATAATTAATTCTGTTATCCAGGTAAAAAGATAATCAATGCCTCCGATATAGAGTCCGACAAGAACGCTAATCAAGATAACGACACCGGTGAGATTGACGACATCTCTTCGTTTTGGCCATTTTACCAGCTTCAATTCATCGTAAACTTCTCGTAAGAATTGGGCGGGTTTTGTCATGGTATTATAGCTGTCCTGCCGGACACTATGATTGGACAAAATTTTTGTGCCCAATCACGAAAAACCCCTACTCAGGGTGTCAATAGTTATTGTACCATATATTATTTCTCTTGCCAATACGGAAATCCTATGTTATAGTTGCGCGCATGGGAAGAAACGGAAGAAGTAAAATTGTAAAAACATCAAGACGTTTGAGAGAAGCGGCGGCACATCTTGGAGATTCTTATTCAACCAGACGCGAAGATCCCCGTCATCTTACAGAGAGAAGTGGTCTTGATTTTCGAGGTTTAACTAACCAAATACACCAAGAGCAAGATCGTCGCGATCGTCGAAGAGGTCGTGGTGGTTCTAAGGAACAATATATAGTATATTTTTGAAGTATGGCTGAACAATTACATATTTTAGCTGCAAGATTTGGACTATCCTCTGCAAGATTCAGAGCTATGAGTGGTGATGAGAAAGCAGAGTTATTTCGTAGAGCGACACATGGTACTGGGAATGGTAAATCTCACAGTTCAGGGAGAAGTGAAGATACTTTACGAGAAGGGCATAGAGGAACTGGCAGGAATCGTACTGGTAGGCGAAGAGCTCAAGCTACTTAACAGTCACTGATTTTGCCAAATTTCTCGGTTTATCAGGGTCCTTAATGCCTCGTGCGAGTGCCAGATAGTAGGAGAGAAGTTGGCTAATTGCGACTTGTGAAAGAAGGGTGGCCTCTTGATTATCCGCTGTTTCCAGAAAATGATCAAAAACCGGATTGTTTTTCGGTCCGATTCCGATGATCAGACCACCTCGGGCTTTTACTTCCTGGGCATTTGAGATAATTTCTTCGTACGTTTCATCATTGGGTGCCATGACGATACACGGCGTGCCTTTTTCGACCAGCGCTATCACTCCATGTTTCAATTCTCCGCCGGCAAAACCCTCTGCATGAATGCAGGCTGTTTCTTTGATTTTGAGTGCTGCTTCAAGCGCTGTTACATAGGAAAGACCTCGACCGAGAAGATAGATGTGCTCGTGTTTTTTCAGTTGGTTCACCACGTTTTTAATTTCCTTGACCGATTTCTCAGCGATTACCTTTTTGATATCTTTTCCTGCGGCAAGAAGCATGTCCTTTGCTTCTTTTTGTTTATTTATGAGGGTGTAGCAAGTCATCAGCAAGATCGAAAACATCGCCATAAAGGCTTTGGTTGAGACAACTGCTTTCTCCTGACCTGCACCAAGAACTATTTTGTAATCTGCTTGACGGTAAATAGTTGATCCGAGGACATTGACAAGGGCTGCGATAGTTGCTCCTTTTGCTTTGGCTTTTTGTACTGGCTCGACCACATCTATGGTTTCACCGCTTTGGGAGATAGGGATAACAAGAGTGCGATCAGTAATATAATCTTCAAGGTAGTTAAATTCCGAACCGATTGAAAAGTTGACGTGTTTTTTGGCGATATGTGAGAAGAGATACACACCGGCAAGTGCTGCGTAGGATGCTGTGCCGCAGCCAAGCATGAAGGTGCCGTAGGCTTTCTTAATGAGCTCTGCGAGTTGTTTGGTTTGTGTTTGATAGGTGAGTGCGATATGTTCGATAACCTTGGGCTGTTCGTGAATTTCTTTGAGGAGAAAATGGGGAAAGGTTCCTTTTTCTGCTTCGGTAAAGTCCCAGTCGAGGGTGGTGATGTGAGGTGTAATTTCTTTACCGTCTGGGAGAGAATATAATGTCATCGCGAGCGACGAAGGAGCGTGGCGATCTCGTCCATCATCTTGAGATTGCTTCGTCGCTACCGCTCCTCGCAATGACACGAGTTGGTTATCTTCAAGAAAGATAACTTTTTTGGTGTGTTTGATGATACCGGTGGCATCAGAGGCAAGAAAGTATTCACCTGGGGTGTCTCCTATACCGACCAAAAGGGGAGAGCCATTTTTTGCTGCGATAATCTCATTTGTCCGACTATTGAGCGCGACGACTGCGTTGAGACCGCTGAGAGCGTTAAACGTTTGTTGCATAGCTTGGGTAAATGTCACGGCTGCTTTCAGATTTTCTTCAAGAAGATGCACGATGATTTCGGTGTCTGTTTCGGATTTGAATTGGTGTCCTTTGGCAAGTAACTCTTTTTTGAGTTCTTGAAAATTTTCGACAATACCATTATGGATAAGGGCAATCGTTCCGGTGCAGTCGAGGTGGGGGTGAGCATTTGCAACTGTCACGCCGCCATGAGTCGCCCAGCGAGTATGACCGATACCTATGGTAGATGTAAGATT
>DATIGJ010000206.1:0-4850 GCA_035454765.1 Patescibacteria group bacterium | reverse complement strand
ATTCTTCCGATATCATTACGGTGCAAATCAACAAGCATGGTATGTTCTGCACGTTCTTTCGGATCGGTAAGCAATATCCTCGCAAGTTTTTTATCCTCTTTCTCTGACTTTCCTCGAGTAATCGTCCCTGCCAGAGGTCTCGTTGTCAATTCACCATCTCTCAAAGAGAATAATAACTCAGGACTTGCACCAATAATTTTCTTCTCACCAAATTTCACATAATACATAAATGGTGATGGATTCATTTCTCGCAATCGTTCATAAATCTTTACGATATCGCCAGTAGTTTTATAGAACGATTTAAAACCTACTTCACATTGAAAGGTATTTCCTGAAACAATATGCTCTTTTACTTTTTCAACATCGTTAATAAATTCTTTTTTCGTTAACGAATTTTTTAGAAAGGTCACTTCTAATTTATCTCGTTTTTTTAGTTTACTTACCAAAATATCTTTTACTAATGATTCTCTATTATCGTCATAAAAAAAGTAAAACAGTTCATTGGTCAATTTATCAAAAACCAAACCATCAGTATAAAAACCAAAAAGAAATTGATCAAAATCCTTATGGATTTTTACTGAAACCGACGGCTCAAAATAATTCACTGCATCATAATTCAAATATCCGACAAGTCCTCCAGCATAATCACGAGCGATAGTTTGCCGTGGCATAATCTCTTGCAACGACGCATATGGGTTTTCGACTTCATACGATTTTCCATCAATAACCAATATTTTCTTTCTCGCTGAAATCAGATGTTTTGGATCAAAACCAATAATAGAATACCTCGCAAATGTTCCCTCCTCACCTAATGATTCAAAAAGAAAACAGGTATCAAATTGCTGTTCTATCTTCTGAAAAAGCGCGAAAAAATCCAGATCTTCTGCAATCTTTCGATATATCGGCTTTTGCCCTAATACTAATTTTGGTAATTTTTTCATAATGTTATTTTTCAACACAAAAAAACCGCCTTTGCAAAAATTCAAGAAAACTTGAATCCTTACAAGGACGGTTACTTCCGTGGTGCCACCTTGCTTTATCCTTATTCCTGACGCGCTCCGTTACCGACACACGTTACTGTCTGTTTTGCAGTTTCGTCTCTGCCGCATTATGTACTTTTGCGAAGCGCCCTCCTTTCGTAGCTTTAGCGAAGGAGGATCATCGGCTCCAAATTTCCGAATCAACGCTTATGGGATATATTATGGCAAAATACAACCATTTTGTCAACTTTTAGCCTCAATCATGTATAATGCGACTATGGAAAACTTGCCGGAAAAGTTTGTGGAACGACTCAAACGACTCTATACCAAAGAAGACTTGGAACAGATTTTGATTGCTATTCAAACCAAGCCTCTTCCTTCCTTTCGTACAAATACGCTTAAAACAACGACAGAAGAGCTCAAAAAAAATTTAGAAAAGAAAGGATTTATCTGTGAACAAGTCGAATGGTATGAAGATGCGTTTATTCTCACGAATAAATCTGTCAGAGAGTTAACAGAAACTGATGAGTATAAAAACGGAGAAATCTATATTCAAAATCTCTCCAGCATGATACCAACTCTTGTTCTCGATCCGAAACCCGAAGAAAAAGTACTTGATCTTTGTGCAGCACCCGGTAGTAAAACAACACAAATTGCTGCACTCATGAATAATCATGGAGAGATTATCGCAAATGACCTCAGCCGTCAAAGACTCTACAAACTAAAAACGAATTTGGAAACGTATGGTGTCACGAATGCAAGGATTAGTAATCTTGCGGGACAAACGATCTGGAAGCATTATCCCGAGTATTTCGATAAAACACTCGTTGATGTTCCCTGTTCTATGGAAGGACGCATCCGTCTCGATGACCCTGAATCGTACAAAGACTGGAAACTTGGAAAAATCAAAGCGCTAGAAAGAACACAACAGTATCTTTTGCGATCTGCCATTTCAGCAACAAAAATCGGCGGGACAATCATCTACTCTACTTGTACGCTTTCCCCTGAAGAAAATGAAGGTGTGATTGACTGGATTCTTAAAAAGTGTGCAAATGAAATCGAAGTTGAAAAAGTTGAAATTACCGACTTACCATTGCAACCTGGAATAACACAATGGAATAAAACCTTCAACGCTGCAGTTTCTCTCACATTTCGCATCAACCCAAGTGCACAGATGGAAGGATTTTTTGTGACGAAAATCAAAAAAGTGAAGTCAACATTAGACTCCGAACATTTTACCGACAAACACACCGATTAATGTCGCGAGACCGCCCAAAATAAACATCTCAAAAGCGCTTCGAACTGGATTTACTTTTACCAATTTTGCCTTGATAAAGCCGAGAATAAAAAGACCAACAAGTGCAGCAGCAATACTAACCGTTCCAGCAAAAGGAAGAGGAAAAAAGAGAATCGGCAGGAGGGGAACAAGTCCGCCAAGGAGATAAGAAACAAACATCAAACTCGCGCCAATGACTAAATTGTCAGTGTGTTTGCCTGTAGTATCCAACTCGTGTACCGATTTTTCACTGAGGTACTGACCTGCACCCATAGAAAGTGCTTCAACTGCGATCGCAACAACACCTGCAAGAACCACTAATTCTTTATTACTCGTCCCCGCAGCAACACCCGCGATAACGCCAGTTGTTGAGACGAGCGCATCCTGAAAACCAAAAACTGTACTCCTGAGATAATCCTCATGAATTTCCTTTACCATAATACCAAGTATACCGTTTTTTCTTCTTATTCTACAATGATTCTCCTCACTCTTGTATCATTGTCTCTCCTTCAGCGCTTTCTGTCGCAGTTTCCGTTGGCTCCGATTCAATCGGAGTCGGTGTTTTCTCCTGCATAACTGCTTCTGTTGGAGTTGCCTGCATAGTTGTAGTCTGTGTCCCCGTTTTATTTGTTCCAAGCCATAACATCACACCTACTGCCGCCATAATAATAATGATAACGACGAAAAGTAACGGATTGAGGTTACTTTTCGATTCCTCTGCGCTCGTTTGTTGAGATTCATCCATCACGTATCACCTCCCCTGCTTTACATATTTATCAAAAAAACCAACAGACCGATCGAGCGCAATTCCCAGATTATTTGCGATATTATGATCGTCACCTTGATAAAGATATACTTCTGAAATTTTTCCCACTGCTTTCAACTGTTCATCAAGTTTTTCTGAAAATACTACTGGAACCGACATATCTGCCGTCCCATGATGGATTTGTACCGGTCCTGAAATATCGTTAAGAAAACTATTTGCAGAGATTGATGCCCAAAAATCGGGATTCTCTTCCGGTTCACCGTATCGCTCCACGAGTGTCTGTCTCCATCCACGATTTAAACCACTTGTCGCTTGCGGAGTAATACTTGAACGCCGTCGCCAATTATTTAACAAATCAGGATACGACGCAACAACACCAGCCCAGATCACACCAGCCTTAATATCTTTTGAAACAACCATGTTGCGAAGGGTTATAAACCCTCCCATAGAATGACCCCACATGCCAATTCTATTCGGATCGGCATCTTGATACTTTTTAATTGAAGCAAGCGCATTTAAAACATCACTCGTGTATCCACTTGATCCGTACCCACCAGTTGCTTCACCTTCCGAACTTCCATGTCCACGATAATCAGAACGAAAAACAATATAACCGTTTCTCGAAAACGCATCGGTATAGGCAATATATCGCTCAGTCGTCCGGTATTCTGCCGGAGGAATAAATCCATGATTAAAAATCACCACTGGCCAACCTGTCTCAGGTTTCTCTCCCTGGGGTACTGTTAGAAGCGCATAAATGGTGTTGCCTTCTGACTGATATGAAGCGATATACCGATCGTAATTACTCCCTGAAGGTAGTGTTTCTTCAATAATAATATCACTACCTGGATGGGAACCCGCACGAAGTGCCGCAATAGAAAGAGGATTTGATCCTTCTTCCAACACCCCTTCACTACTTTGTGATGAGATACTATCAGTCAACTCTGTCATTCGTGGATCAAGAAGAACCTTGTAGATTGCATAGCCGATGACAATCAGAAGAAAAACCAACCCTACAAAAAAGACCGTTCGTCCAATCTTACTCATGGAAGCTCTCTTATTATAACAAAAAAGCAATTTAATGTTTTTCGTGGGTATCGCAAAAATAATTCATCGCGTCTCGCATAAAAAGAGCTAAACCTTTTCCAAACTTTTCATAGTAAGCAGTAAATCGCGGATCATCGACATACATTTGCCCAAGCCCCCGATACATTTCATAATTTGGCTCATAAAAAGTACGAAGTGCGTTGTAGTGCTGTCCGATCATTTCCTGTATCTCAGGACTGTCCATGAAAAAACCTTTATCTCTCAATTCCTCAAATTTGTGGGTCCAAAGCGCTCCTTCTTTTGCCACTCTATCATAATCTGCCTTGATCCAATGCTTGGTTCTCTCTTCAGATTGCTTGAAAGCATCAGTATCACCCCAGCGCTTTCGTGCTTCTTCTTTGTATTCTTCCATCTGCTTCTTGGTAAAACCGCCATATAAATCGTCGTTTTTCATCTTTGTACTCCCTTTTCTACTGCGTATTGTTTTTTCAATCGTTGCAAGCAGCATATCAATACGGTCTTTTTTTAATTGCAACATTTTTCTCTGATCTTGCATTGCCGTCACGAAATCAAAATTCGGTGAATCCATAATATCCTTGATTTGCTCCAAAGAAAACTCTAATTCTCTAAAAAATAGAATTTGCTGCAGCTTTATCAATTCCTCTTGTTCATAATACCGATAGCCGTTGCTGCCTGAAAATGATGGTCTTAATAAACCAATCTGATCATAATGATGCAGCGTTCGCACAGTAATCCCTGCAAGTTCTGCTAATTTATGTAC
>DATIGJ010000205.1:0-3701 GCA_035454765.1 Patescibacteria group bacterium | reverse complement strand
TTGCATTCCGCGGCAGAGGGATCGCAAATTTGTTAATGCAGTCAGCAATTACTGCAGCAAAGGAAAAAGGAGTGTCTTATATTGATTTGACTGCAAAACCAGAAAGAGAAGAGGGGAATGGGTTATATGAAAAATTTGGTTTTGAAAAAAGAAATACGAGTGTGTACCGATTAGCATTTGATTATGGCAAACACTAAAAAAATTGTTTTATTTGATATTGATAATACTCTCTTTAATACACTCCGTTTTAAACAAACTGATCTGCAACTTTTTTCTCTTTATGAAGATGCACTGCAAACAATTACTGAATTGAAAGATGTTGCAGAACTTGGAATATTTTCCGAAGGGGATATTGCATTTCAGCAAAAAAAATTGCGGGAGACAAATATCGAACAGTATTTTTTACAGGAACATGTGCATATCGTTTCTGAAAAAATTGCAGCGATTGAAACATTGGTCAAAAAATATAAAGAGAACAATAAGGTATTTTTGATTGATGATAAGTTATCAATATTACCGGTTATCAAAAAAGCATTTCCGTCAGTGTTTACTATTTGGATGAAACGGGGCGAGTATGCGATGATCCAGAAACCCATTGACGGATATATTCCTGATGCAACGATTGAATCATTACCAGAGGCTGTCCCTCTCATAAAAAATTATTAATTTCATAAGGAATAGTTGGGGTAAACATGGATATACTTTTTATTATTACCAGCAGTCTTTTTTTTCTGTGGTTGCTTCGTCAACTATTTTTTTGGCTGTGGGTGTGGCAACAGAATGATTATCGACAGGATCGTTTTTTTGCCTCATTTAAAAAAAATTTTAGAAAATATCATCTTTTTTCTGTTTTGTTTCCGATTGGAAAATGGGCTCTTTTTTTTGCGTACGGGTATGTCATTTTTCATGATGATTTTCTGCTGGTGTACCACTCGTTGATTATCGGATTATATGCAATACTCACATTTTTTCTTTTAAGGGAAATTTATCTTAATCATCTGAAAAAACCTCATATTACTCTTCGGGTGACTATATTGATTGCACTTACTTTAACTGTTGTTTTGTTGCTATTTGCTATTCCTTTGTTCGATCGTTTTTTCTGGTTGTTATGCATTGATTTGATTACACCATTTATTGTTCTCTTTTTCGTTATTCTCTTGTCTTTCCCTATTGAAATTTATCAGGATTGGCAGATAGAGAAAGCAGGGCAAAAAATTCGCAGATTTCCGAAACTTCTTGTTATTGCTGTGACGGGCAGTGTTGAAAAAAGCCGGACCAAAGATTATATAGCAACTCTCTTGGGGAAAAAATTTCGAGTTGTTAAGACACACGGAAGACAAAACACAATGATTGGTGTCGCAAAGGCAATTCTGGACGAAATTACAGAAAAAACACAGATTTTTGTCGCTGAAATTAGTGCTTACAAGCAAGGCGAGATTGGTATGATCTCGTCCCTGATACAACCAAAGATTGGTGTGCTGACAACGATTAATAGTTATTATCTTCCGTTGTTTAAAACACTGGAGAGAATCAAGCGAACCAATTATGAATTGGTTGAATCATTACCCAAAGATGGATATTGTTTATATAATGGGAATAGTAAACAGACGCTGAGTCTTTATAAAAAATCTCGAAAAGGAAAAGTACTCTATCGTACAGGAAATTTACAGTCAAAGAATGCAAAAGAATTTATTGCTTATGATATTGTTCAAACACAGCGAGGTATTTCCTTTTCGGTTATCTTTCAAGCAAGATCCATGCGCTTTCATTTACATCATGGGCAGCATCTTGAGGCGTTTTTGCCAGCCTTGTTTCTCGCGTTATCACTGGGTTTATCAGAAAATGAAATAAAAAGAAGAATTGTATTAGTGAAATAGTAATTCTTCTTTTTTTTGAAAAAAATGCTACACTAGGGTATAATCCTAACCTATGGAACAATTACTAGGGCTTACTATTGCATCATTCTTTGTTACGGCAATTCTGCTGGTTCCGTTTATTGACTTTCTTTACAAGATAAAGATGCGTCGGCAGATGCAGGTGACAAAGGATATGTTTAATAAGCGGACGCCTATTTTCGACAAATTTAATTCTTGGAAAACTGGCACTCCTGTTGGTGGAGGCTTGTTAATTATTTTGTTGGTAACGATTACAACGTTTTGGGCGTATGGAATTTTTAATACCACACTAAAACCCTGGGAAATTTTTGTTATTTTCTTTTCGTTTATCGGATTTGGCGCGCTCGGCTTTTATGATGATGCCAAAAAATTAGTTGGTAAAAAAGAGGGTTTTTTTGGCCTTCGGTTTCGGCATAAATTCATCATTCAATGGGTGCTGGCGTTTATTATTGCCACTGTTTTTTACCTCCAGCTCAATTATGATTTTATCTTCTTTCATGGCTTTGGAGTGATTGATATTGGTATCTTTTTTATTCCGTTTGCAGCGTTTGTTATTGTCGCGTTTACCAATGCCTTTAATATTACCGATGGTTTGGATGGTCTGGCATCAGGATTATTTGTGATTTGTCTGGTAGCCTTTTTGGTAATTAATTCATCTCTTGATCAGCAACTCGGCATTTTTATTGCTGTACTTATGGGCAGTGTCGCGGCATTTCTTTATTTTAATATTTATAAAGCACGATTGTGGTTGGGAGATGTTGGATCGTTATCTCTTGGTGCGGTTCTTGCGGTTGTCGGTTTATTAACAGGGAAGGTACTTGCGCTTTTGATCATCGGTGGCGTTTTTGTTCTTGAAGCAGGATCATCACTGATTCAATTATTGAGTAAAAAGTATCTTGGAAGAAAAGCGTTTCCTGTTGCTCCGTTGCATTTATGGTTACAACAACGAGGCTGGGAGGAACCAAAAATTGTCATGCGTGCGTGGTTGCTTGGCTTCTTTCTTGCCATTCTTGGTATTTTCATCGCCCTCATTTAATTGCTACAATAGTGGTAACTTGTTTTGTCAGGTATTTGAAAAATGAAAAAAGCATCTGTCCATTTTGATCCTCTCTTATTTGCTGTAACCACAATTTTGGTATTATTTGGGCTTTTGATGATTTATGACGTTTCTTCAATAATTGCATATAATACGTATGGAGACAAATATCATTTTATTAAAGATCAACTTGTCTGGGTGACCATCGGATTCTTCGCTTTGTTTGTCTGTTCTCGATTTGATTATCATAAATTGTTTAATTTTGCTATGCCGCTTTTGATTGTCGCGTTACTTCTTCTTGTTATGGTTTTTATTCCGGGTGTAGGAATAGCTGTAAATGGCGCACACCGGTGGATTGATTTAGGTTTTACAACTATCCAGCCTGCTGAATTTGTCAAACTGGTGTTAGCACTTTATCTTGCTGCGTGGTTTTCAACAAAAGAGAAAGGACGATTTCAGGCCTTTGCCTTATTGCTTGGGTCTGTGTTGTTGCTGGTGATGCTTGAACCTGATATGGGAACTGCTTCAATTATTATGTTTGAAGCGATTGTTATTTATTTTTTGTCAGGGGGAAGCATCAGATATTTTTTCCTTGGTATTCCTGTTGTGATACTTGGTGCGTTTTTTCTGATTATGCTTGCACCGTATCGTTTGGCAAGATTGACGAGTTTCTTATCTGTTGATCATTCATTAGAGAATGCGTCGTATCATATTAAGCAGGTCTTGATTGCACTTGGCAATGGTGGTCTTTTGGGGTTGGGTATTGGTAA
>DATIGJ010000204.1:0-3466 GCA_035454765.1 Patescibacteria group bacterium | reverse complement strand
GATTTATCAGCGTATTCAATAAGTGTCCTCAATGGAAGTGGTATTTCCGGTGAAGCAGCTTCTCTTCGAACTCAGCTTGAAGATGCGGAATTTGTTGTGGACAGCGTTGGCAATGCAGATACAAGTGACTATACGCGGACAGAAGTTTTCGCAAAAGAAGGAGTTAGTGAAGCGTACTTGAATACATTGATTAAAGAGTTGGAGAAGACGTATGAGGTCAATTCTGTTACTGAAACACTTGATGAATCAGAGAGTGTGGATGTAGAAATTATCATCGGCAGCACGAGAGCAGATAATTAATTTCCCCGTGTTCTTCTTTTTCTTTCTTTTAATGCAGATGCTTGCCATCTGGCTGCTTGAGATAATGCTTCTAAATGACCTGCGTTAACAGCAGGAATGACTGCAGCAACTGCCCTTGCTAATCGTCTTTCAGGACCCGAAACAGGAGGAATTTCTGTGACTCCTTCTCTTTGAGCTGCTGTTCTTGCTATGTCTAAAATTAAGGGAGCAAATTTATCGGCACCTCTTCTTACAAGGAAGTATGCACCTGCAACTAATTTTGCTTTACCGCCTGGTGTTAATAAAACGGTAGCAGCTTCTAATGCAATTTTTCTTGCTTTCTGATCTCTTGAAAGCTCAGCAGCTTTTGCTAATGCTCTTCCTCTTCTTGGAGAAGAGTCTGTTCCAGTGGGTTGTACTTCGTGGAGTTCTCGTAAGGCAAGTTGTCTTCGGATTTCAGTGGCAACTTTCCGTTGGCGCCTGCCTCTTACGGGATGTCGTGGGTCGGCTCCAGGAAGTGGAAGTCTAACACCATGAGTTCTTTCATAGGCATCTCTGCTTGCTATTATTCTTGCTGCTTGTTTTTCAACTCGTCCAAACATAATTCCTTTCTTTTCAACACGAGTATAGCACCGTTTAGAAGAAAATCAAGGAGAATTTTAGAAAAGAATAGTTAGAGAAGCCAATAATTGATGACGCCGTAGAGAGTAATGGCGCAGATGGCAAGGGTTGTCAGGAAAATACCGATTTGATCCGCTTTTTTCCATGCCTGCCAAGCAGAATAGAGCCAGAAAATTTGTGCGAGGAGATTGAAGATCAAACCAAACTCCGGTCGTTTAAGTGACGTAAGGAGAAATCCGAGAATAGTAAAAAAAGGAAGAAAAAATTGTGTCGCACGATCAAAATGGGTTGTGATTTTTTTATTCACAGAATTATTGTAGAAGAACTGTGTTATTTTTTCCACTTGCCGACAGCTCTCACAAGTTTTTTGCGGCTTTTTTCAGTTTCATTATAAAGTATTTTTCTCATGTCGTGTGCGTCTTTCGAATCCGTTTTTTCAATAATTGTTGTTAGAGTTATCCAGTTGTTATAAAAATGAAGCAACAGTTCTTGTACATTACTTTCAATACTCTCCAGATAGGTGAGTAACTGATAAATTTTCCGTTCATTTTCAGGAAGTTTTTGATAGTTTCCTGCTTGTGCTTCTGCGCAGATGTCGAGAATTTCATCTGCAAGCTTTCGCTTATCAGCATTTACAAAACGCCATTTTTCAAAGAGAGAGTCAATAGTATTACCAAAGAATTTAAAAAGGAGATTTGCGGCAAAGGCACCGAGAGCTGAAGCCCCTGCTACGATTAGTCCTAGTACATCAAAGCTCATAGTGTCTGGATTATAACACAATTATGTTTCGGAAATGCCGATTTCTGCCTTGAGAGATTTAATTGTTGCCAATTTTCGAACGATATCATTCAGTAAATAACGCTCAGTTTCAGCAAAAATATTTTCATGCTTTTTTTTGGCTCGTTCAATTTTTATCATCCAGTCATACCATTCTGATTGTTTTAGTTCTTTATAAGTTTGGGTTTGGAGTTCTATTTCTTTGAGAATTCTCAGAAGAATATCTTCAAGATTTTCGATGGTCGTTTCATGATCTTCGAGATTTTCCTGATCTATTTGTTGTAGTTGTTCTAAATCTCCTTCTTGATAGGCCTTGTTAATTTGCTGCATGAGTGCTGTGCGTCTTTGTTTTTCATCAGTATCCTGCGTCAGGTCAGGATGAAATTTCGCAATTAATTTTTTCCAAAGTTTTTTGATATTGACAAGAAGTGATGGTTCTTTCTCTTCGCGTTTTTTATAGATTTCTTCTTCAAAATTAATACGTTGTTGTTCTTTTTCAAGTTCGATTTGTTCCGCATAATACGTTTCAGCAATTTTGTTGACAGCCGTTTCATACGACATACCTTGTCGCATATAATGAAGGATATTGCGAAGTCTGATAATCTCCAGATCGAGTTGATTATCTTTGTTAAAAAGACTGCCGACTTTAACCATGTATTCCTGCCTGGCCATATCGAGATTGACCTTGAGCATTTCTGTTTCAATGACAATCTTTTCTAATACAATGCGTTTTTTATCAATCACAGCTCGTAGTCGGAGCTTTAGAGCCTCATTTTTATCGTGAGAGAGAGTAAGCGATGTAGCCATCCCTTTATTATACCAAGCCGAGGGATGGGAGAGGAAATCAATAGATATACATTATGTTAAAATAAATGGATGAATACTCCGCAATGGCTCGTTGATGCACGCTCGAACGCGTGGAAATATCTGACGCTTTTTGTGAACAATCCAGGGATTGAGAAAGTGGTACATGAGTTTGACTCAACGTATCTGTCAATAAAAGATGTCAACGAACGCATTGACTATCTGGCGAAACTTGCAGGTGAACATTGGGATTTTCGTCGCGGAAGGGAACGTTGGGAGATAACAGAGACTTTTGCAATGGATGAGTCTGATTCGGAATTAGGTAGGACGATTCATGAAGGGACAAGGTCTATGGAAATGTCGAAGCCTTCTACAGCAACATTGTTTCATTACAGTATTCTGGGAATTTTGGGAGGAGCGTTCAGGTCACCATACAATAGGTTGAAATATGGACTTGAGCAGGATGTTACTTACGATACGCTTGTATTTTTAGGCTCAGAACGAGAAGTATTACCTCTAGAACAGGAACAAACGAAAGACTATGCCCCTGGCGCGCGCACGGAGTTTGAGCTTGGGGTAGGTGCTATTAAAACGCTTATGGGCGATCAGCTTGCTGATGATGAATATGAAGAACATATCTTTGATGGACGCGTCTTACATATGAAAACAAAAGAGAACCTGCCGATTTTGGTTCTTAGTGCACCAGTACTACAAGGTGGTAAGCGCGCCAATACCGCAGACACCTACGATTTTCTCCGCCGCATCGAGGAAAAAGGGCTTATTCGGAATCCTACAAAAAATATGCTTTTTGCCACCGCCGGTATGTACCGATACGCACAGTATTTTGATGCAGTACGTGAGATTTCGTTGAAAACAGGCGTTGATATTGAAATTGTTGGCTTTGCGGCTGCCTATTCTGGTATGAAATTTAAAGCTAGTCAGTTTTTACAGGAATTAAAATCTGCTGCTGATGCTGCTGTACTCT
>DATIGJ010000203.1:0-2300 GCA_035454765.1 Patescibacteria group bacterium | reverse complement strand
GCTTCTCCTCCAAATTCTTGTGCGAGTGATACCGCCTTCTCAACGGTTCTGTTATAAATTTGTATTTTTGCCCCTCGTGAACGAACACCATATGCTGCTGCACGTGCTGCACCACTTGCGCCAATAATAGCAACCATTTTTCCTTCGAGTTTTGTTCGTTGTTCGAGTGGATTGACAATACCGATCCAATCAGTGTTATAACCTCTCAAGATTCCCTGATCGTTTACAACAGTATTGATCGCTCCAATTTTTTTCGCTGCTGGATTAACTTCATCTACAAAGTGCATAATGGCAATTTTATGAGGAAGTGTCACACTGAATCCTTTAATATTTCTCTTCCTGATTTCGTCAATAAAATTGGAAAGATCATCTTTGGTAACTCGTTTCGAAGTAAAAACATAATCAAGACCAAGTGCTTTATATCCTGCATTATGAATCCGTGGAGAAAGTGAATGTTCAACTGGATCACCAATCACCATGCAGATTATTTTATTTTTTCCTCCTCGTATTTTTTCAACAATATCATTGATCAGTTCTTCCTTTGTACCGTTTGTTGTTCCGATGATAATATCTGCTGCTTGTTCGTATAAGTTTTTTCTTTCATTCAGTATTGTTTCCATTTCTTCTTCTTTTGTTTTTTTATCAGTAAGGGAAGCACGATTTGGATCATCTCCGATTCGCGCAAGAAGTGTCTCAATAGAAGCAGTGAGAAAAATAACTGTGCCATTTTGTTTGAGTGCTTTTGTATTGTCACCGTTTACAATAACACCGCCCCCTGTTGCAATTACCATATTTTGTTTTTTTGCAAATTCTTGTGCGATTACCGATTCTTTTTGTCTGAAATAATTCCATCCATGTGTTGCGACGATTTGTGCAACGGACATATTTTCCTGTTGTTCCAAGATGTTATCTAAATCAACATATTGTTTGGAAAGTTTTGTGGCGAGCAAATTCCCGATTGTTGATTTGCCACTGCCCCGCATGCCAATAAGAACGATATTTGTTTTGTTTTCGTTTTCTGTTTTGATCCCAATACCATTCAGTTTTTTCCAAAAATCAGGAAAGGTTTTTGAAACAACTTCAGGATTATTGATTTTTATTCCTGTGAGTTTTGTGCCTGCTACAGCGAATGCCATCGCCATGCGATGGTCACCATAGGTATCAATGGTTGCTGGTTTGGGATTTCCTCCATAAATTGTTAACGTATCATGAGTTGCTGTTGTCTCAATTTCCATTTTCTTAAGTTCGTTTTGTACGGCAATGACTCGTTCTGTTTCTTTGATTCGAAGTGATTGTACACCTTTGAGAACTGTCGTCCCTTCAGCAAATGCTGCAAGAACGGCAAGCGTTTGTGCCTGATCGGGAAAATCGGTGACGTCAATCTCCATCGGGATTACACCAGTTCCTTGTATCGTTATTGCATTTTTCTCATAGGTTATCTTACTTCCCATGTCTTCCAAAACATCTAAAAGTTTTTTATCCGCTTGTTTGGAATCAGGGTTAAGATTCTGTAAGGTAAGAGTTGATTTTGTAAGTGTTGCGATTGCGAAGAAATATCCAGCACTTGAGAAATCGCCTTCTACATTGTACGAAGTCGCAGTATACTGTTGTTTGGTAATCTGATATTCAAGATAGTCATTATTTTCAATGGTTACCCCGAAATTTTTCATTGTATCCAGAGTCATGTCAATATACGGTTTGGAAATCTGGTCGCCTTCAATCGCAATCGAGACATCTCCGACGAGTGGTGTGATCATGAGCATAGCTGAGAGAAATTGACTGCTGATTTCTCCATTGAGGAGAATTGCTCCAGGTGTTAGTTTCTGTGAACTTATTCGGATCGGTGGAAATCCTTCTTTTTCAAGGTATTCAATTTCTGCGCCGAGTTGTTTTAGTCCATCTACCAGATCTTTGATTGGACGTTTATTAAGTCCTTCTTTCCCATAAATTGTTTTTGTACCAGGAATAATGGTTGCTAATGCAGTAATAAATCGGATTGATACTCCTGAAATATGTGCGTCAAGTTCGTATGCTTTTTCTGTAATATCTGCAATAGATCCGGTAACAACAATTCTGTCATCTGAAATAGTGATGGTAATACCAAGCGTTTGCAAACAGGAAATCATTGTTCTTGTGTCATCACTCATTAAAGGATTGATAATAGTGACAGGATTGTTCGTTAATGCTGCAAGAAGGAGTGCCCTATTGGTATAACTTTTTGATCCGGGAATTGCGACAGTAGCAGTGATAGGTTGTGAAAGTGGTGTTATTGTCATTGCGTGATACAGGCGAGTGCTTGG
>DATIGJ010000202.1:0-4387 GCA_035454765.1 Patescibacteria group bacterium | reverse complement strand
GGGAAGGAGTTGTGGGGTAAAGCAGGAGGGTTACTGTCAGCAATATTATATGTCTATGCTCCATATCACGCGCTTAATGTCTATGTTCGGGGAGCAGTAGGGGAATTTTGGGCATATGCATTTGTTCCGTTGGTATTTTTTGGAGTTTATAAATTATTCCAGGTAAATTCAAAGGTATCAGTTACAAGAAAAAATTTATGGTGGGTTAGTATTGGAGCTTTAGGATATGCTGCCATCATTATTTCTCACAATTTAACAGCGATGATGGTCACACCATTTTTACTGTTATTTATATTTCTTTTACTATTTATTGTTAAACAGAAAAAACATTTTATCTTGTATACATTGTTTTTATTTCTTCTTGGGTTAAGTTTTTCAGCATTTTATTGGCTTCCTGTTTTTTCTGAAATGCAGTATACCAATGTTACGTCTGTTGTTGGTGGCGGATCTGATTATAAGGATCATTTTGTTTGTTCATTTCAGTTGTGGGATAGCCAATGGGGGTATGGTGGCTCCGCACCGACCTGTGTTGATGGGCTGTCGTTTATGATAGGGAAATTGCATGTTTTGTTTTTCCTTTTTGCAGTTATCTCGTTTGTTTTCTTACATAGAAAAAATAATATCCCCGGTAGTCTTGGATGGTTTCTTATTGGTGGGACTTTATTTTCTCTTTTTTTGTTACTTAAAGAATCGAAATTTTTGTGGGATAGTATCTCCCAAATGGCTTTTTTGCAATTCCCATGGCGATTTCTTTTGATAGCGTCATTTTTTATCTCACTTTTCGCCGGAGCAGGAGTTTTATTGATAAGAAAAATTATTAAACATGTTATAGTTTTTGTTATAGCAGTTTTTGTCAGTCTCTTTGTTATAATCATTTTTTATCAGGAAGTTTTTGTCGCGCAGGAACATTTCTCTCGATCAGCGGAAGATTATACGACGAATGAAACATTGTGGTGGAAGACATCAAAAATATCAGATGAATATTTGCCTAAAAATTTTGATAAGCCAAAAGATATTCATGATGTTCCTGAAACGAAAATTGCTCCTAATCCTGATATCACTGATGTTTCAATTACTGAAAAGACGCATGTCATTTTAGCAAAGTTATCAGTTGCAAAACAAACAGATATTTTGGTCAGACAAGCATATTTTCCTGGGTGGGTGATGCAGCTTGATGGAAAAGATATTTCTTATCAGGTGACAAATAAAGGTTTACTCGTTCCCGTTCCTCCAGGAGAACATAAACTTGCTTTACAATTTGAGCAATCTGGAGTTGCAAAGACAGCAAATGCTATTTCTCTTGCTGGAATTTTTATTCTTGTTATTGTTATAATAAAGGTCATCTATGGCAAAAAAATTACCTGAACTTTCCATTTTTTTTCCATTCTGGAATGAAGAGGACAATATCGAAAAGGTTGTCAAAGATGCTATTCCTGTTGCCGAAAAAGTTGCAGCTAAATGGGAAATCATCATGGTTGACGACGGTTCTTCTGATAAAACTTTTTCAATCGCACAAAAACTTGCTGCAAAAGATAAAAGACTTCGAGTTATTAGTCACCAACCGAATAGAGGATACGGTGCAGCATTATCATCTGGTTTTTCCCATGCACAATATGACTATATTGTCTTTAATGATGGCGACGGACAGTTTGATTTTGCTGAAGTTGAACGATTTATTGAAGTAATTGATGAGTCAGATATTGTGATCGGTTTTCGTAAAAAGCGACGTGATCACCAGTTATTTAAAAGGCTTCTGCTTATGAATCTTTTGAAACTAGGAGATTTTATTTTGTTTCATTTTTCTTTCAAAGATATTGATTGTGGTTTCAAAATGTTTAAACGTTCTGCAGTTGCAAAAATTATGCCATTTCGATCAGAAGGCGCAATGATCACGACAGAAATTCTTGCCAAGGCAAAAAGAAAGAAATTGACGATTACCGAAGTTGGTGTAACCCATTATCCACGCAAGCTTGGGCATCAATCAGGGGCAAATTTTCCTGTTATTATACGTGCTATTTTAGAAAGCCTCATTCTGTGGTACGATTTACATTATGGAAGAGCTTGATATAGCCACAGTAACAAAACGTTCTATTCGTGGTGTTTTTGCTTTGGTTTCACGAACCTTTTTTATCCAAATTATCAGTCTTGTAGTTATAACGGTTTTATATGCTGTTCTTAAAGAAGATGAAATCGGTGTGTTTTTTCTCGTGTCAGCAAGTATTGCATTTCTTTCGTATTTTTCCGATATCGGTCTTGCAGCTGCGTTAATACAGAAAAAAGAGGCTTTGACTGATGAGGATCTTAAAACGACGTTTACGATCCAGCAAGCATTAGTTATCACTGTTTGTTTGATTGCGATTGGACTGTCAGGATTTGTCGGTAATTTATATAAACTTGAGAGTTCAGGAGTATTTCTTTTTCAGGCACTTGTTGTGAGTTTCTTTTTGTCCTCTCTCAAAACGATTCCGTCTATTCTTCTTGAACGCAGTCTCCGCTTTGACAAACTCGTGATTCCGCAAGTAATTGAAACGCTTGTTTTTAATGGTGTTGTATTGGTTCTTGCTTTAAAAGGGTACGGCATTATGAGTTATACGTATGCAGTTTTGGCTCGTGGATTGACAGGTTTGATTATTATTTATGTGATTGCTCCGTGGAAAATCGGTATCAGTATTTCAAAAAATGTTGCAAAAAAATTGTTGTCTTTTGGAATTCCATTTCAATCGAATAGTGTACTTGCGCTTTTAAAAGATGATTTATTGATTTTGTATATGGGGACGGTGTTACCGTTAACTCAACTTGGGTATATTGGTTTTGCTCAGAAGTGGGCATATACACCACTGAGGCTTATTATGGATAATATGATTCGGATTACGTTTCCTTCGTTTTCACGTTTGACGCACGATGCGGTTGCTCTTGGTAAGGCGGTTGAAAAGAGTCTTTTTGTAACTGTTACCCTTATTTTTCCTGCATTGACAGGTTTGGTGATTCTTGCACCCTATTTTCTTCAACATATTCCTAAATATCAAAAATGGGAACCGGCTTTATTTGCGTTAACACTTTTTGCCGCAAATGCTGCGCTTTCTTCTCTTTCAACGCCATTGACCAATGCGCTTAATGCGATCGGAAAAGTGAAGATTTCCTTATATTTTATGATTTTTTGGACGATCGCAACTTGGGTTTTGACTCCGCTCGCTATGTATCTCTATGGTTTTAATGGTGTCGCGCTTGCATCGGCTGTGATTTCAATTTCAGTGATTGGGGTAATTATCGTTGTTAAGCGTTATGTCCGGTTTAATTTATTCACTATTTTATTTGCTCCGTGTGTTGCGACAATCGTGATGGGAGGAGTTATTTATTATTTAAGTATGTTTTTTGCTAGCAATTTACTACTCATATTCGTTATGATAGGAGTAGGGATAGCTATTTATTTTGCTGTCATGTTTTTGTTGGGACACAAACAGTTAATTTCAGATTTTAAAGTTATCGTGAATAGTTTAAAAAGATGAAAAAAGTATCAGTCGTTATTTCGGCATATAATGAACAAAAGAAGATCAAGGCGTGTCTTGAATCGGCGAAGTTTGCTGATGAACTTATTGTTGTTGATAACTCTTCGACTGATAAAACTGCAAAAATTGCCAGGGAATTTACAAAAAAAGTCTTTATCCAGCCGAATGATCCTACAAATATTGATCTACAAAAAAATTTCGGCATCGCCAAAGCAACAAGCGACTGGGTGTTCGTTCTTGATGCCGATGAACAGATAACGCCTGAGCTTGCCAAGGAAATTAAAGCCTTTCTCGCTCATGACCCTGAAGGAATTAATGGATTCTGGATACCTCGGAAAAATATTATTTTTGATAAATGGATTCAGCATAGCGGCTGGTACCCCGATTATCAATTACGGTTGTTTCGAAAAGGAAAAGGGAAATACGAAAAGGCGCATTATCACGAGCCGATTGCGGTACAAGGGGAAACGGCAAAACTATCCGAACACATCCAGCACTATAATTATGAACGGGTAGGGCAGGTGCTGTACCGGAATTTGCAAGTCTATGCGCCGAATGAAGCAGAGGAACTTATTCGTAAAGGATATAGTTTTAATCCACGAGATGCAGTACGCTTGCCAATTCAGGAATTTTTAAGCAGATATTTCGCTCGTGAAGGCTATAAGGATGGTTTTCATGGCCTGATGCTTGCGCTTTTTATGGCAATTTATCATTTTGTTATTTTTGCCTATATTTGGGAAAAACAGAAGTTTACCGATGGTGGAAGGGAAAGCGTTGAGGCCTTTGAGGATGAATTTAAGGAGTCGAGTAAAGAAATAGGCTTTTGGGTAAAAAAGCGGAAAATTGATAATGAAAAGCAAGTCTTGAAAAAAATTGGTCTG
>DATIGJ010000201.1:0-3265 GCA_035454765.1 Patescibacteria group bacterium | reverse complement strand
AAAAAAACGGTTAATACATGTTTTTGGATCAGCTGGGAAACGAGATGCGTTCAAACGACCTGAAATGGGACAAGTTTCTTCTGAATATGCGGATATTATTATTCTCACTTCTGAAGATCCACGCAGTGAATCTATAGATAAAATTAATTCTGAAATAATAAAAGGAATTAAAGATCAAAAGTTTGGAATAGCTGATTATGAGAGAATCAAGAATCAAGAATCAAAAATCAAGGAAAACAAAAAATATATTGTTCAAATTCCTGATCGGAAGGAAGCGATTGGATTTGCAATTTCGATTGCTGATAAAGATGATGTCGTTTTATTAACCGGAAAGGGACATGAGAGATCCATCAACTATGGTCGTGGTGAGCAACCGTGGGATGAAAATGAGATTGCGCTGTCTGCTCTTCGTGATAGGGGAAAATAATATCCAAATAATGATTAAGCAAAATAATATTCTTCAATTTCAAAGTCTTTCACAATTCCCTCAGCTCATTCATGGATTTTCTACACGAATATTCGGCAGCATGAGACCTTCACATGCCGGATATTATGAAGCGGTCAGTAATTTTATAAGTAAATTACAGGTTAATCCTTTACGACTAGTGCGAATGAATCAAGTGCATAATAATGTCGTTCATGTTGTTGTGGATGAAGAGGGCGGAAAAGTTGTACCGGAAACTGACGGGTTATTAACTGATCAGAAACAAATTTTTCTTGGGGTGATTACAGCTGATTGTCTCCCGTTATTTTTTTATGATCCAAAGAAACAAATTGTCGCAGCAGTTCATGCCGGATGGCGAGGGTTGTATGCAGAGATTATCAAAGAAGCTGTTGCAAAAATGAGAGAGCAGGGAAGTAATCCGAAAGATATTCTTGTCGGTATTGGTCCATCAATTCGCGTTTGTTGCTATAGTGTTGATGAAGCTTTTATTGAAAAATTTCGAGAGAAGTTTGGTGATGTTGAACAATTTTTACAACCCCGTGATGGGAAAGTTTTTTTTGACCTGCAAAAATGTGCAAAGGAACAGTTACGGATAGCTGGAATTTCAGAAAACAATATTGAAGATGGAGATTATTGTACTTTTGATCATACCGATGTCTACTCATGTCGGAGGGAAGGAAAAGATTTTGGAGAGATGATGGGGATTATTGGAATGCGGAATGAAATATGAAAATAAATAATAAAGAAATAAAGGGAGTAATTTTTGATCTTGATGGCGTGTTGGTTGATACTGAATATTTTCATTGGCAGGGTTGGATTGAAGTCTTAAAGCCGTATGCACAGTCAATGACAAAAAAAGCGTACCTAAAATATGCCGGAAAACAAGGTGATGCTATAGAATCTGAAATTTATGTTGATTTCAATTTGTCGTTACCGAAGAATGCATTACTTGAGAAAAAAAATGAACTTTTAATTGATTGGTTTGAGACAAAACCTTTAGCATGTATGCCGTTTGCTAAAGAAGCATTAGAATATTTTCGTGATAAACATCTCAAACTTGCTTGTGCAAGTGGAAGCTTTAAACAAGAAGCAGAACTTAAATTAAAAAAAACAGGACTATCTTCATTCTTTCAATCCGTTGTTGCAGGTGATGATGTTGAGAGAGGAAAACCATATCCTGATATTTATCTTCTTGCCGCAAAAAAATTGGGATTAAAACCTGAACAGTGTCTTTCTTTTGAAGATACTCAGTCTGGATTAGTATCTGCAAAAGCAGCAGGTCTTATGTGTTTTGCTATTCCCAATGAGTACTCACGGAAACAGGATTTTTCTAACGCAGATGGTGTCTTTGCAAATTTGAAAGAAGCAGTCACGACACTTCTCTAATTTGCAACTTCGAAAAAGGCTGCTATACTCCTTCGCTAAAGCTTCAGAAGTATATACTACTATATTTGAAAAATAATGAAGGTGGTATACAATAGCTGTAGATGAAGGACAAGAAACATATCCATTTTGTCGGGATTAAGGGAGTCGGGATGGCTCCGCTTGCTATTATTGCCAAAGAGGCAGGCTTCACCGTCACAGGGTCTGACATAGAAAAAGAATTTATTACGGATATTGCCCTCAAAAGAGCAGGTATTACTCCAAACGTCGGATTTAGTCCCGAGTATGTCGGCAAGCCCGATTTGGTTATTACCACAGGTGCACATGGGGGATTTGATAACGTCGAAGTCATTGATGCCAAAGCAAAAAATATTCCTGTGATGACTCAAGGACAAGCGGTTGGTGTCTTTATGGATGGTAAGCTTTTTGGCAGGAAGGTAAAAGGGATTTCTGTCACTGGAACTCACGGAAAGACCACAACAACTGCAATGCTTGCGACTGTATTGACAGAGAATAGTTTGGATCCATCATATATTATTGGGACTGGTGATGTGGGATCTCTTCCTGCACCTGGACATTATGGAAACGGTAATTATTTTGTCGCGGAGGCAGATGAGTACATGACGGAACCAACCTATGATAAAACGATTAAATTTTTGTGGCAATATCCGCAGTTCGCGATTTTCACCAACATCGAGTACGATCATCCTGACGTGTATGCTTCACTCAATGATGTACGAGAAGCGTTCACTCAGTTTACAGAAAATATTAATCCGAAAGGCGCCTTGATTGTCTGCGGTGATGATAGAGAAATACAAAAAATTATTCAAGCGACACAAAAGCGATATATCACGTATGGTTTTCATCCAACGAATGATTTTATTTTAAAAAATGTTCATATAGCAGGAGATCAAACGTTCTTTCAGGTTGAAAGCAAGGGTATGTCTTTTGGAGAATTTGGTTTGCGCGTTTCGGGAGAACACAATGCACTGAATGCATTAGCAGTGGTTGTTGTTTGTCTTGAACTGGGGTTGTCTATTGAAAAAATTAAGAAAGGGTTGCTTGCCTTTAAAGGATCAAAACGAAGACTTGAATTTATTGGAGAATTGGTAAGTGGTGCAAAAGCCTATGATGATTATGCGCATCATCCAACAGAAATTAGAAAAACACTCACAACACTTCGTAAGCAATATCCCAATAAAAAAATTTTGTGTATTTTTCAACCGCATACGTATTCTCGAACAAAACTTCTTTTTAAGGAATTTAGTCGTGCCTTTGATAATATTGATGAATTGTTTGTGGTCATCACCGATATTTTTTCCTCACATCGTGAGAAGCCGGATGAATCAGTTTCTGGGAAAAAACTTGCGAAGGAGGTATTGACCTCAAAAAGTGATGTTCATTTCGTTGGAGAGCTTGGAGATGTGGTAGAATATA
>DATIGJ010000200.1:0-3891 GCA_035454765.1 Patescibacteria group bacterium | reverse complement strand
ATCATCGGCATCTTTTGGTGTGACGACAACCTGCGGCATGACTTCAAAAAGAGAAGTATCATGGCTGTAATTGTACAGAGTATCATGATCGGTGGAAATATCACCTTTAAAGATTTTCTTTAGTTGTGTGAGCAGTTTTGGATCCATAACAATTTTAAATTGAAAATTA
Source organism: Patescibacteria group bacterium (assembly GCA_035454765.1). GTDB lineage: Bacteria > Patescibacteriota > Microgenomatia > Levybacterales > UBA12049 > DATIGJ01. The sequence continues at coordinate 3,722 of DATIGJ010000200.1, read as the reverse complement.
TTTATTTTTTCTTCCAGCTACTTTTTTCACAGCGTCTTTAATACTTTTGACTCCCATGCCATATTTTTCAATAATTTCTTTCCAGGGGCCTGCTTCGGCAAAGGTATTTTGTAATCCTACAAACTCCATCGGGAGAGGATTGGTTTTTGCGAGAAATTCTGCGATGGCACTTCCCATACCTCCTTGTACTTGGTGATCCTCAACAGTAACGATTGCCCGTGTATGTCCAGTAAATCGCATTATCGCTTCTTCGTCAAGCGGCTTGATTGTCGCAACATTGATCACAAGTACGGGGAATCCTTCATCTTCAAGCTCTTTTGCGGCGACCAATGCATAGTACAGCATATATCCTGTTGCGAAAATTGTCACTTCGGGATTATCCGTTACCCAGAAATCCTGCATTTTACCAACGGTAAAAGGTGTTTCTTCGGTTGTAATAATTGGCGTTTTATCACGTGTGTAGCGAAGATACACAGGAAGGTCGGTATTAACGGATGCAATCGTTGCTTTTTTTGCCTCGATTGCGTCACAGGGGACATGAATTTCAATACCTGGCCAGCATCGTGTGATCGCGATGTCTTCGGTTGCCTGGTGGGTTGCACCATCAGGACCGGTCATAACTCCTGCATGGTGCCCGGCAATTTTCACATTGGCTTTGTTATACACACAGGTTGTGCGAATTGTTTCCCAATTTTTGCCAGGAGAAAAGGTAGCATAGGATGCAATGAAAGGGATTTTTCCACTGACAGCAAGTCCTGCTGCGATGGCTGCCATGTTTTGTTCACCGATACCAACTTCAAAGAATCGTTCAGGAAATTTTTCAGCAAATAAATGAGCATAGGTTGATTCTGTTAAGTCTGCTGCAAGTCCGACGACATTGGGATTTTTTTCACCCAATTCAAGAAGGCCTTCTCCAAAACCCTTACGGGTTGGCTGGATTTCGACATCTGTGTCGAAGAGTTTTGTGTTCAGTTTTAAATTAGGATTCAGCATAGTTTTTTCGTTCTACTTATGTTCACTTTCGATTTTTCCTTGTAATGTTCGTAGTGCATCGAGCGCTATTTTTGCTTGTTCTTTATCTGGTGGTTTGCCATGCCAATGGAAATCCTTTTCCATAAAATCAACGCCTTTGCCAGCAATGGAATGGGCAATAATCACCGTTGGTTTTTCATAAATTGCTTTTGCTTCGTTGATCTTATCAACAAATGCGCGAATATTGTGTGCATCAACTTCCAGTACATGCCAATTAAACGCTTCAAATTTTGCCCGTAGTGGCTCAAGCGGCATGACATCCTCGGTGAAGCCGTCAATTTGAATATTGTTACGGTCAACGATCATAATGATATTATTCAGTTTAATTTTTCCGGCAAACATCATCGCTTCCCAGATATTGCCTTCATTCAATTCGCCATCGCCGGTGACGACATAGGTGTAATAATTTTTTTTATCCAGTTTTGCGGCAAGCGCGATACCGATTGCCTGTGAGAGTCCTTCACCAAGAGGACCTGATGTTGTTTCGAGTCCGGGAAGTGTTGTCCGGTGGGGATGTCCTTGTAGTCTGGAATTAAGTTTTCTCAATGTTTTTAATTCCTCAAGAGGGAAGTAGTCAGCCATTGCCATGACGACGTAGCGGACAGGACAGATATGTCCATTGGAAAGAACGAGTCGGTCGCGGTCAGGCCAATCAGGATTTTTCGGATCATGATTAAGAATATGGAAGTAAAAGGCGATAAAGACGTCCATCATGTCTAAGGGACCAGCAGAATGACCTGAACCTGCTTCAAGAAGTGTTTGAATCAAAAGCTCACGACCTTGTTCTGCTTTTTCTTCAAGTTGTTTTAGTTTTTCGTCGTGAAGTTCTTCAGCCATATTATTTTTTTAATACAATGAATAAATCCGATACATTCGATTCAAGTTTTCCGGTATCAATACCATCGCCGAGTTTTTCAAAGAGTCCGTAACTATTATCATCGTCCAAAAAACTCTTCACGTCAATATGGTGCTCATCAATTTTTTTCAGTGTGTCAGTATCAGCGAGTGCTCCGGCATAACCATAAAAATCCTTACCATCTGAATCAAAACTGACGAGAACGACTGTTTGGTGAGGATCACTTTTTTGTTTGCTTGCAATGGCGGAAAGAGCAGAGGCAACGAGTGCTTGATTACGACCTCCATTGCCTTTTCCGGTAATTTTGATTGTTGACTCACCACCAGCAAGGAGAATTTGTCCTTTTGGTGCCTCATTGATCAATTTCTCTCCAAGGATCCGTGCGTCGCCCTGTAATCGGTCGGTCATGACATAACAATGGAAACCAAGTTGTTTTGCTTTTTTTTCCATAGCGTTAATCGCGGTGAGGTTGGAAAGCATCAAAATATTTGAGACGTTTTCAAAATATTTGTCGTCTTTTGGTGTCTCGACAAGGTCAGTTGCTGTTGGTGTTTGCAGGTCGTATTTTTTGATAATTGTTTTTGCTTCCTCTATGCTAGTTTTGTCTTTAACAAGAGGAGCGGATGCAATAACCGAGAGATCATTGCCTGGGACATCGGAAAAGATGAGATTGATAGCGGTCGCCGGATAGATACTTTTGGCGAATCCGCCTGCTTTGACTTTGGAAAGGTGTTTTCTGATTGTATTGATTTCAGAAATTGTTGCTCCTGAATCAAGGAGTCCTTTATTAACTTTAATCATTTCTTCAAGAGAAAAGGAATGGGGTTTTTCGAATAACACTGAGCCGCCACCGCATGTGACGACAATCACCAGATCTTTTTCATTGAGGCCTGTTACATGCTCAAATACGGTTTCGGTATAATCAAAATTTTCCTGAGAAGGAAGTGGGTGAGTGCCTTTCGTATATTGAATTTTTTTGAACGGGGATTCATCAATGACATCGATATCAAATCCTTCAGTGAGCTTATCGCCTAAGATGTCTTCAATAATCCGGCACATTTCTGCAGATCCTTTGCCGAATCCGACAAGGTGGATGCGTTCAAATTTTGCAAGATCAAAGGTTTTGTCTTGAATTTTAAGAGAATTGTTTTGGAGAGAAAAATGATGGGCAAACACATGCTGAGGAGTTATTGCAGCGAACGCTTCCTCGATGAGTTGCAAAACAACTTTTCTATTCTCGTTGGTAGCAAGTTGATCGTAGTTTTTAATAACGGGCATTATCAAAAGTGTAGCAGAATATGGTTGGCTGTACAAATAATTTCTCTATGAGATTTTGAATCCCATTGGCCTCGCTCAGTGCAGGCAAGTTCAGGATGACAAGAGATTGTTGGCGTCAGTAGCAAAGCGGTCAAGACCGGAATCGGTAAGATCGTGATAAATGTCAAAAGAGGTCCAGTCTTTATTAAGATCGAGATTTTGATAGGGTATGTCTTTAAGATTTTCTGTTTTATACATAAAATTTTTGTCAGGGATTTTTACACCACTTTCAGCCCATGCTTTTAGTACATTAAAAGGTGCAGTAATAATATCGCTTCCGACTGCAAGTGCTGCCATAAAGTGATCCAGTGTCCTGACACTTGCTGTTAAGACTTCAACGTGATGATCACTGGTTTCATACATTGCAAGGACGTTTTTGATAAAACTCATACCATTTTCTCCCCGATCATCCAGTCTGCCGACGAAAGGGGAGAGAAAGACATTTTTGTTGCCTGGAAGTGTTGTTTTGTATTCAGGTAACTTTGTTGCTGCGTATACTGCTGCTGCTTGTTTCTGA
>DATIGJ010000199.1:0-2704 GCA_035454765.1 Patescibacteria group bacterium | reverse complement strand
CACCAGCCAACTTTTTCACCAACTGCTTTCGGCAAAAGCATAAACGCACCCTCTATTGCGTCAACTTCATGATTTGTTGAAAAATCTTTCCACCCCTGTGTGTAACCGGCGAATAGACGACTTTTTGGAAATATTCGTTGCAGTCCTGAAAAATAACAAAAAGCATTCCAAGGCGTCGGAAATCCACGATGACAATTAAAATCTATCCCCCCGTCTTTATTGATCAATTTACATGAAACAGCACCAGCTTCCGGATGCTTATTAATAAAATCAAGCAAATACGTCAATGTTTTTGGATAAACAAGCGTATCCGGATTAAGAAAGAGAACATAGTCTCCTTTTGCATACGGAACTCCTTTATTATTTCCTCCTGAAAAACCGCTGTTTTTCTCATTGGCAACAACATGAAACGTACGGATTTTACTCGTCTTTTTATACTCCCGAAACGCTGCAACTGATTCATCTGAAGAAGCGTTATCAACAACAATAAGCTCAAAGTTCCCTGAGATAACTTCGTTCTTGTAATTTTTTTCAATCGAAGCAATCGAATCAAGCGTTAGTGCTTTTGTATTGTAATTGAGGATAATAATTGATAAAGCACCCATTTGCTTATATTAAGAGAGCTCTCCTTGTCGTACTTTTTCCGCAACCAGTTGATTTGCACGTAACAATTCATCATAAGAAGTCCCCGCGTCAATCCACCAATCAATCATCTCGCATTCCATTGTCCCTTCGTGAACATAAAAATTATTTAGATCGGTCACCTCCAGCTCTCCCCGTTCTGAAGGAGATAAACGATGAATAAAATCAAACACCCGATTGTCATACATATAAATACCAGTCTGTGCAATATTTGATTTGGGATGCTCCGGTTTTTCTTCGATGGAGATAACCTTTCCTGTTTGATCCATCTCGATAACACCATATTGCTTTGATTCCGTCGGCATAGAAATACCAAAAATCTTTGCTCCTTTTTCTTTTTGTTCGAAATCGCGAACCGCATGAGACAAATCATGACCAAAAATATTATCTCCCAAAAGAACAAGCAATTTTTCGTCTTTCACAAACTCTTCTGCAAGCAAAATAGCATCAGAAATGCCGCCTTTAGGATTTGCCTGAACTGCGTAATATAACTTTAGACCAAAGTCCTCACCCGCTCGTAACAAATTAGCAAAATCGCCGGAATGATCAGGAGAACTGCTGACAAGTACCTCAGTAACACCTGCTCGTTTCATCGCTTCAATCGGATAATAAATCATCGGCTTATTGTATACGGGAAGCAAATGCTTGTTTGTAACAAGTGTCAAAGGACGGAGTCTAGTTGCAAGGCCGCCAGCTAAAATAATTCCTTTCATAGCATTTATCCAATAAAAAACAAAACAACGACAACACCAAGTAAGCCGATTAGCACATATTCTATCACAATCTTCTTTGACAGACTATGATGTAACCAATGATGCAGGATCGCCCAAACGATATAAAATACAGCCATAAAACAAACGATCGCTCTTTTCAGTATAAGATCCGACGAAACGGACATAACAGCAAACAGACAACTTAATTCAACAGTAATAAAAACCAGATAATACCAAATATGTTTTCTCATAATTTTATAAAATATGCCCCTTCCCAAAAATGATAACTAAGATAATAAGGATAATCAAAAAGAGAATATGATCAAGGTTGTGTGCCACAATTCGGGCAATTTTCTTTCGTTCAATTATAATCGCGTCAATAATTAATACTACTATCAAAAATACAAGCAGACCAATTGCAATCGTCCGTGTCATTGAGGGTTTATTAAACAATGGTTCACTCACGACGGCAGCAACAAAAGAGGGTGGTGTTGTGATTGCAGGAGGCGGTGTTGGCTGAGGAGGTGTTGCTGAGACACTCGGCAATACCTGTTGTGTCGGTGTGGGTATCTGTATCGTCGGAACAGGCGTTGAAGTAGGAAGTACTTCTGTTACTGCGGCAGGAGCGACATCGCTTTGCCCTGCATATCTACTACCCAACTCTTCAACAACGAGAATAGTCTCTGTTCCTGTCAGGGTACCTGTCTGGATAGCAAAGCCTACCTCTTGATAATTTGCTGACAACATATTTTCCCGATGTGTTGGACTTGCCATCCAGGCATCAACCACAGCTTGCGCTGTTGTAAAACCTCTCGCTAAATTTTCTCCCGCATAGAGATATTCATATCCGGCATTTTTAATAAAATACCAGGGAGTTGTACCATCAGGTGCGATATGTGCCCAATAATTATTCGCAAACATGTGAGTTGCCTTTTGATCCGCAGCGTTTGCTAACTGATCGTTTAGCGTCAACGGTACTAATCCGTTTTCCTGCCGTTTTTGATTGGTGAACGTAAGCAAATCCTGTGCAGTGATATTCGCAGAGATACCAAGCACCTGCGGATAAGTATTGTGAACGGTACTAAATACTGATCCGAGGAAAACAAAAAGTGCGACGACAAAAAACAAACTGTCATGATGTAATACTTTCGGACGATGATTGTTCGATTCACGGGGAAACAATAAATGATGGATAAAATGTTGTAATTTTTTCATAGATATAATCGCTTCTGTAGTATAGTACGTTTTTCCTTTTTTTTCCAAGTAGTAAAAAGAGGTTTGACAAAAAAGATAAAATTTTTATAATACGAAACTATGAGACTTGAAAAGAGACCTGGAATAAGATTAAG
>DATIGJ010000198.1:0-6906 GCA_035454765.1 Patescibacteria group bacterium | reverse complement strand
TGCATCTATAAGATACCAAGCAGAAATCGTTGCTGTTCGCTCCCAATTTCCTGCTTCTGATGAAGCAATGACAGCTTTTCTAAAACTATCTGTTACTCTGGAAAATTTTTTTGGTGTTCTTTGACGATCAAAAAGCACACGCGCTTTTTCAAATGCAACGAGAGTTTTTATGGTCGGCTCTGTTGCAATTCGTAACGCTCTGTCAAATCTTCGCAACGCCTCTGTCACATAGACTGCATTGCCGGTCAATTCGGCAAGTACAAGAAGATATTTTGCTTCATCACGCACCATTTCCGTTGCAAATTCATACTGAGTGCCCCGTATGTCCGTCGTGATTCTTCGAGCTTCCCTTCGGACACGGGAATCATGATACACACTCTCTATAGCTTCTTTTGCACCGCGCAAGTGACCAGCAACTTTTCGTCCTGTACTCGCATTCCGGGCAAGACTAAGTTTTGAATTAACATAAATACGAGCATTCATCAATGCTTCTTTTTGTCCGGTCAGAGATAACGCAGTAAATGAAACACCGTGAATAAATTCATCAACAACCGGTCTTGTTGCCCGTGCCGACTGAGCATAGAAACCACGAACTCGTCGTTGTTCGATTGCAAAAATTTTATCTCCTGTGGGAGCCCTTCTTTCTGACATATTTTAGTCTAGAACAATTATAATTACTTATCTATTTTTCACAAGTGGACAAGGAGGACAAATTCACCTTTTGGAGGAGTTTTCTTGAAATGAATAAGTGCTTCTGACATCTTCTCGCGACGTACCTCCTCATGCATCTTTGTTAATTCACGACACAGAACAATCTGAATATCACCAAACACTTTTAGTAATTCTGCCAACGTCGTTAACAACTTATGAGGTGCTTCAAACAAAATAACGGTCGTATTAAGAATTTCCTGTGACTTTTTAATATTTTCAAAAAAACTGATTCGATGACCTGGTTTATGTGGTGGATAACCAACAAAAGTAAATTTATCTGTCGGAAGTCCGCTTGATGTTAACGCAGTTAAAACAGATGATGCACCAGGAAGTGATTCGACCTTAATTCCCCGCTCTAAACACTCCCGAACCAGCCGAAATCCGGGATCTGAAATAAGTGGTGTCCCAGCATCAGAAATCAATGCAATATCAAGTCCGTTTTCAAGCGCAGTAATAAGCTCTGGAATCCGCTGTTGTTCATTTTGTTCGTAATAGGAAATAAAATGTGGTTTTCTTTTATCACCAGGATTACCGGCAAAATTGGTAAGAAGCTTATCAAGAAGTATTCCTGCACGTCTGGTATCCTCACAAGCAATCGCACCCACAGAAAAAAGCGTCTTCATCGCCCGAAGCGTAATATCTTCCAGATTACCAATCGGTGTTGCAACAATAAAAAGTGTTCCCATGTGGGCATTATAGCATGTTTATTGAAATTTCCTGACGAGGCCAACGACGCGTCCCTGGATCCTCAAGGATTTCGGGTAGATCGGCTGCATAGAGGCATTAGCCGGACGAAGTACTACTTGTTCCCCTTCTTTATAAAACCGTTTCAATGTCGCAAGGTTATTGTCCACCAGCGCCACAACAATCTCACCATTATGTGCTGTTTCAACTTTTTCAATGACGACAAAATCTCCATCAAGGATACCATCCTCAATCATTGACTCACCTTTTACTTGTAAAACGTATGCTGTTTTATTGCCGGATAACATTGATGCTGAAATCTGAAACGTTGCATTTGGATCAGTATGTGGTTCAAGTGGTGATCCTGCTGCAATATATCCCATTAAGGGTAATTCAACAGAGGGAGAAATCTTCATAAACGTAGATCGGATATTTTCATCTTTTACTTGAAGTACGCGAGCATTACCGTCTACTTTCTGCACATACCCTTTATCAATCAAATTTCGGATAATAACGTGAATGGTTGAAACAGCTTTGTGTCCGGTTGCATCAGCAATTTCACGAAGTGTCGGCGCAAAACCATTTTTATTTTGAAATTGGACAAGAAACTCAAGTACCTGTCGCTCCTTTTTGTATAATACTCCTGGCATAATCTATAAAAATTTATTTGAAGTTTACCCTTTTCTTCAAATATCCTTCTATGAAAAATATACGACATTTCGTATATTTTCCGCAATGGGACAAAGTGATACAAAAAGAGTCAAAACAACATCTATGCTACAATAGCCATATGAAATTTGAATTACAGTCCGATTTCCAACCGACAGGTGATCAACCACAGGCAATAACACAGCTAACCAAAAACTTAGAACAAAAAACGAAACATCAAGTTTTACTTGGGGTAACTGGGAGTGGCAAAACATTTACCATGGCAAATGTTATCCAAAAAGTACAAAAACCAACGCTTATTATTTCCCACAATAAAACTCTTGCAGGACAGCTTTATCAGGAATTTCGAGATTTCTTTCCTAACAATGCTGTCTCCTACTTCGTCTCATATTACGATTATTACCAACCGGAAGCCTATATGCCAACAACCGATACCTACATCGAAAAAGAGGCAGAAATCAATGAGGAAATTGATAAACTTCGTCTTGCCGCAACGACCAATCTTCTCACCCGCAAAGATGTGATTGTGGTTGCTTCAGTCTCCTGTATTTACAATCTTGGCTCACCTGTTGAGTATGGCAAATTTGTATTGGAACTACGCCGTGGTATGAAGATACGCCAATCAGATATCATGCTTCGACTCACCGATCTACAATATGATCGTAATGACTATGAATTTAGACGTGGCACTTTCAGAGTTCGCGGCTCCAGTATTGATCTTTTTCCGGCATATGTTGACTATGGTATCCGTATTGACGTTGATGAAACGGTCTTTAATATGTATGAATTCAATCCACTCACCGGAGATATTATCAAACCACTTGAAGCAACTGTTATTTACCCTGCCAAACATTATATGACAGATCCACGAAGTTACACCGATGCTTTCGCTGCCATCAAAAATGATTTAGACAAACAAGTAAAACAGTTCAGAGACGTTGGTAAACTCATTGAGGCACAGCGTATTACCCAACGCACCAATTTTGATCTTGAAATGCTTCGGGAAGTCGGCTACGTCAATGGTATTGAAAATTATTCCACTTATTTTGACGGACGGAAACCTGGACAGCCACCATATACATTGATTGATTACATGGAAGCTTCCTCTGATGAATGGTTGTTACTCGTTGACGAATCACATATCACTCTGCCTCAAATCCGCGGTATGTACAATGGTGACCAAGCACGAAAAAAAGTTTTAATTGATTATGGCTTCCGCCTGCCTTCAGCCCTTGATAACCGTCCCCTCAAATTTGATGAATTCATGCGAAAAACCCACCAAATTGTCTACGTCTCAGCAACCCCTGATGAGTATGAAGTCTCTTTGGCAAAAGAATCAAAAGAAGGAATTGTCGAACAACTCATTCGTCCGACTGGACTTGTTGATCCGACAATTACAGTGAAACCAACTGCTGGACAAATCCCCGATCTTATAGAAGAGATTAACAAACGGATTGAGAAAAAACAGCGAGTGCTGGTAACAACACTGACAAAACGTATGGCAGAAGAATTATCTAGTTTTTTGGAAGAAAAAGGAATCAAAGTCACCTATCTTCACTCAGATATTGTAACCCTGGAAAGACAAGACGTCCTTGATAGCCTCAGGCGAGGAGATTTTGATGTACTGGTCGGTATTAATCTTTTACGAGAAGGTCTCGATTTACCTGAAGTTGCTCTCGTTGCAATCCTTGATGCAGACAAAGAAGGATTTTTGCGAAGCCGCACGTCATTAATACAGACGATGGGACGAGCAGCACGAAATGTAGATGCCGAAGTTATCATGTATGCGGATAACGAAACAAAATCCATGAAAGCTGCGATTGATGAAGTAAATAGACGCAGAGAGATTCAAATTGCCTACAATGAAAAACATGACATTACCCCTGCAACCATTCAAAAAGCAATACGCGCAAGACTGGTTGAAGAACAACAAAAAGATGAAAAAAACAGAAAAGTGAACGAACTTATTCAGTTTAGCAATAAGGAGGTTCTTCTGCCAGATGAACGGGAAAAATTATTGAAATTACTTCGAAAAGAAATGAAAGAGGCAGCAGAACGACTTGACTTTGAAGCTGCAATCCAACTACGGGATAAAATTAAAGATGTACAAGATAAATAATTCTGCTACAATGCACGCATGGTAGATCGACCACAACCAACAGAAAGACTAGGCCATCGCGTACGCGAAACAATGATTCCCGAACGGTTTACGGGTCATGCTTCACGGGCAAAAAATAAACCAAGTCAAGACAGTTATGTTCTTATTCTAAGACGTGGACGTGTTGGCGTATTTGACGGTGTTGGTGGGGAACCACGGGGCATGAATGCTGCCGAAACAGCAAGTCTGAGTATTGTAAGCCAAACAGAACACCAAAAGCCTGCAGAAACAGAACAAGCTGTTATTGATAACATGACCAGACTCCTGCAAACTGCAAACAACGATGTCAGGAAAACGGGTGGAAAAACAACGGCAACAGTTGCACAACTTTTCGCAGTGGACGGACAACAAAAAGTTCTCTTTGGCAATGTCGGCGATTCTCAAGGATATGTTTGGAGGAAACCACGTTTCTTCATGAGAGGAAAATTACAACCAATAACAATAAGTGATGATCTTATACATCAAGCACTCTCTCCAAGAAATGCCGCAAGATTATCTCAAGAACTGGATAACTCTCACCGATTACGGCACCCCAATCGAACTTATAAATTTGAACATGAAATTCCTGATTTTCCTATTTATGTCAATGATGTTGAAACTCATCAACGCAGGACAAGAGCAACACAACAAGAATTCTTTAATGTAAGAGCAAAAATTACCGCAGCACTCGGCTCTCATCGTATTTTGCCGAGATTATCAATAACCGACGTCAAACCAGGAGATATTATTCTCTTGACGACAGACGGCATCCACGATAATTTAACCACCTCTGATATCAAAAGGATTGTTTCAAGAAATAGAAAGAAACCTCAGGCTGCTGCAGAAGCACTTGTAGCCGCCGCGGAAAGAAAAAGTAAAGAAGAAGTAACGATAATCAATATACGACCAAAAAATGACGATATGACCGCAGTGGCAATTCGTGTATCGTAGATTACACATTCTCAACCAATATCATATTCGTCGTTCCGCTTTCGCCAAACGGCATGCCTGCGGAAATAACGAAGATATCACCCGCCTCAAGCGGAAGATAAGGATTTTCTTTTGCGATTTGCTTTGCCTGAACAAGCATGGTGTCAAAATTTTCCGTCTGCGCAATAAGATACGGATGTACTCCCCAGACAAAATTCAGATTGCGGATAATTTTTTCATTGGGAGAAACGGCAAGAATCGGAAAGGGATGACGATGCTTGGCAATACGTGTCGCAGTTGCACCTGTTTGGGTATAAGCCATAATCATTTTTGCCTCAAGTTTTTGTGCAATACGACCAACAGAATAACTGATCGCATTGGTCACGCTTTGCTCTTCTTTATCTTCCTGTGGTTGAATACGAGAGCTTGCTTCATCAATAATCTTTACCATCATTTCAACCGTTTCAACAGGGAACTTCCCGTCAGCCGTTTCGGCAGAAAGCATGATAGCATCTGTTCTATCAAGAATCGCATTTGCTACGTCTGCAACCTCTGCTCGGGTAGGAATCGGTTTGCTGATCATTGATTCAAGCATCTGTGTTGCAGTAATGACCGGTTTCCCATGGGAGACACATAAATCAATGAGTCGCTTTTGAATATGCGGAACCTGTGCGATCGGGACTGCAAGCCCCAGATCACCACGTGCGACCATCATCCCATGTGACACTTCAAGAATTTCTTCGGCATTCGCAACACCACCTGCAGTTTCAATTTTTGCAATTAACATCATTCCTGTTCCACGTGGTAATAACTCTTTTACAGCGAGAACGTCTTCCTTTGTCTGAACAAAGGAAATTGCGAGCGCATCAGCATTGTGTTCAAGCATCAAAGCAATTCCTGCCCGATCTTTTTCAGAAACACCGGTTGTTCCCAGCGAAATCCCTTCTGCTGAAAACCCTTTTCTGGATTTGAGATGACCACCGACCAATACTTCAGTCTCAACCCCATTATCAACCTTTTTTCTGACAACCATTTTGATTGATCCATCATCCATGAATACCTCTGCTCCAACTTCCAAAATATCAATAATTGATGAATGATTGAGTCCGCATCCTTTTTCATTACCAATAACGGTATCCTTCGAAATAAGAAACGTATCTCCCTTTCGAATAAATGTGTCTTCTTTCATTTCTGAGATACGAATTTTTGGGCCAGGTAAATCTCCCATAATCGTCAATGGACGATTCACCACCTTTTCTGCTTCTCTAATCCACTGACACCGCTCTGCTACTTCAACTACATGGGCGTGAGAAAGATTAATTCGGAAAATATCAACACCTGCACGGGCCAAATCAGCAATGATTGCTTTTGAATGAGTTGCGGGACCAAGTGTCGCGACAATTTTAACTGGTTTATTTTTCATATAGTATATTTTACTCTTAACTAATGTTTTTCACAAGCTCAATAGAGGTCGCATTGCCATCATAGTTCAAAATAATACCAACCGCATCTATTCGCAACAACTTAGGTAAATGGGGATGTTTTACCGTATAAAATTGAGCAGACTTTATCAACGAACGCAATTTCCATGGAGTTATCGCCTCAAACGGTGTGCCAAATGTATCGGATCGTCGTGTTTTGACTTCCACAAACGCAAGAGTGGCGTTAGCCCCTGAGCCCGTCGAAGGATCAATACCGATAATATCAATCTCCCCGCCTCGTATCCGAAAATTCCGTTCAAGAATTTTGTAGCCTTGTTTTTTAAGGTATGCAAC
>DATIGJ010000197.1:0-5147 GCA_035454765.1 Patescibacteria group bacterium | reverse complement strand
GAAAGGGTACTGAAGGGACATTACAGCTTGCTTTGAGCGATGATCAAATGGATCAGTACGATTTGTTGACAACTGCCCAACAACGAGCGTTTGTCAGAACACTCGGCCTCCCAGCAGGATACAATCTTGATAAGCGTGGAGTGAATCCTGTCTCGTCTACGGATACAGATCCAGATGATTTTAGTTCCTTGCGAATTCAAGCTGGAGATAGCGGGAAAGATGTAAGAAGAGGTCTCTCTGGACAAGCAGCTGAAAATTTGGGACGCAATAGAGATCTTTTGGCATTAGGAAGAGATCAAGACGATGAAGCAAGAGTAGTTGTGGAAAGGGCACGAGGAAATTCTGATGTATACGCTGCAGCATTGGTTATTGCTGCACAACGCGGCAAGGAGGGTTATACCGATCCTTTCGACGTAATAAAAGCGGCAAATGGTGATCTTGCAGCTATCCAGGAGGCGTTTGGTGAAAGGACAAAAGGAATTGCAGGAGATGTATCACGCCTTGATATTGCTCGTGATATTATTGCTGAAAAATTAGGAATTGAAGGGGATCGGCTTGACGGTGGGGTACTGGCTGATCAATTTGCTGAGAGACTTGCTGAGACCATTGGTCGCCGAACACAAATACAAGAATTGAATCATCTTCTTACGCTTCCAAGACAAACAGTTGACGGTCAGCCTGAGGCCTTTGATGCTTGGACCGGACGCATTAAAGATGGACTTCGATCGTTAGGTGTTGACCCAACAAAGGTTGATAGTCTTGTTGATGCCATTCATCAGCCTGAGGTTGTGCCTGCAGAGGGTAATGCTGTCATTAGTGGTATTGCGCGGGAGGTAATGAGTGCACATGCAGCTAGTGAAGATCCTAGAGCGCTTCGAGACCGATTACTTGCTGATATACAGAATCAGGTAGATGCTGGAACCTTGACGGGGGATGACCTCGCAGAAGCAAGAAGGGCTGTTGACGAATTTGCACCTGAGCCGGTTGCAGCACCAAGTCAAACCGAACTATTTGGTAGTACCATGAGAAACGTCATGGGCGCTGCTAGTGCGGAAGAAGCCTTTGCAATTTTGAGTAGTGTAGAAGGTCAATTAGATCCTGCTGATGCAGCAATAATTCGTGGGCAAGTTGATGCGAAACGTCCTCCCGTTCCGGAACAACCAGATCAAGCATTGGTTGATGCGGCAGTAAATCTACTGGCAAGACAGTTAGGTATTTCTGAAGAAGCTGCACGAGCAATGTTGAGAAATCAGGCACAGACTACTGGTGGCGGTACAGCTTCGTAGATAATCCCTCATTAATGATTAGAGATAGAGACCTCGTCTGACCGGTGTTCCATCATCATGGCGATCCAAATCTACATCTTGTCGTAATTCAGGTAATGCCCCCAATACCCTTCTTTCTCCTGTAAGTGTTGCTGCGGCAAGAAGTCCACGTTCAAGACCTTCTACGCGGCCGATTGCTCGTTGGTGTGCTCCCAGTGCCGTTGCAGCTTTTTCACCAGCTGCAATACCCTGCTGTAGTCCTTCGCCAAGTCCAGCGAAATATCCTGCTTCAAATATTCGCAATCGTCTTCGTTCTCTCCAGTTTTGACCGGATAGTAGTCTCCAGGCTCGTCTTAGAGGGCTATAAGTTCTGTGCGAGTGCTCTTGTCGTCCCATAGTGGGTTGATTATAATTGTTTTGATAAAAATGTCAAGCAAAACGAGTCTTTGATTGCTTGTTTTTACTTAGCAAATGAGGCGAGATGAGTGTTAAGTAATAATGTCCTTTGATACTCTCGATTTATTAGAGTAAGAAAGGGGAGTATAGTACTATATCGTTCGGGAATTAATGGGGGGATGGGGATAAGTTTGTGGATAAGTTTTGGTTTGTATCTGGATCATATTTTCGGCTTCACTGTAGGAAAAATGTATAGGTTATAGTGAAATAAAAAATTTTAGCCGTAATTCGTGCAAATTATCTACTCAAAACTTTTCACAGAAATCCTTTAAATTCTTTTTAGATGGGTTAAAACGTCCATTAAGCATCATTTGTGACGTTTTTAGCTTTGCTTACTGGACAACATCACTACAAAACGATTTATGTGAGTTAATTTGGTTAACTATTGTAAGTTAATGATAAGATTTTGGTTACCTTTTTAGATCACTAGCCTTGAGGGGTGCTTGACGTCCTGTAGAAGTTGGTGGTAATGTTTGATTGTCGGAGAAGTCATCAGATGGTCATTTTTTGACAGTATCAAAATGTATCAGTGGATAGAAGCAAGGATTTTTTTATTATTTTTTTAATCCATGATTCATAATTCATGATTCATGTTTTGGATTTTGCAATAAATTTAAAATGACAATTGGATGTTATTTGTTTTATAATAGTGACGTTATGAAACTTGTCGTCCAGAGGGTCAAAAATGCGTCAGTTACTGTTGAAAAAAAGGTCATATCACACATTGAAAAAGGTTTCCTGGTCTTATTGGGCATTACAGGGGCTGACACGAAAAATGAGGCTAATTTCCTGGCTGAAAAGCTCGCAAAGCTTCGTATTATGGATGATGGTGTCGGAAAGATGAATTTATCGGTAACTGACGCGGGTGGTTCTATGTTGATCGTGTCTCAGTTCACCCTTTATGGTGATACCAAAGGCGGCAATCGACCAAGTTTTATAACAGCCGCGAGACCTGAGGTTGCCGAACCGTTATATGAGTATTTTGTAGAGAAAGTGAAAAGTTTGGGTATTTCGGTTGCGACTGGTCAATTTGGTGCTGATATGCAAATTGATGTGACACTTGACGGTCCGGTGACAATTCTTCTTGAGTATTAAGTATTTAGTATCAAGTATTAAGTATAAAAGTGTATGTCAATTCTTAATACGTACTACATAATACATATTACCTGTCTCATTTTGTTAAAATTTTTATTTTCATAATTTTCTTGACATGCGATTTGTATTTTATATTTAATGGTTATATGTTCGGATTTCCGTAAACCGTGATTTTGCAACTATATAAGTAATACTTCGTGCCTCTTGTCCTTTTTATTGATTTTGTTTTTAATAGAACTATGGCTGATTTTGTTTTTCTTAAGAATTCAATGACCGGAAAGCCAGTTATCTCAGCACCACATCGGGCAAAACGAACTGAAGTGGGGGAAAAACAGGAGGGAATTTGTCCGTTTTGTCCAGGGAATGAGAGAGATGAAGATGATGTGTATCATGTTGGCTTACTGAAGGATTGGCAAATTCGGGTCATTCCAAATAAGTTTCCTTTTACCCCCCATCATGAACTGGTTATTCATTCGCCGGATCATCACAAAAATTTTGATGAACTGCCCTTTGAACAAGTGGAGCTGATTTTTAAAACCTACCGAGAACGGTTTTTGACGCACCAAAAACAGGGATATGTCTATATTTTTCATAATCGAGGGCATGCAGCAGGTGAAAGTGTACATCATCCGCATACACAAATTACGGTGGTTCCGAAGGAAGTGCAGCTTGAGATACAGCCGCTGGATAAGAGGATTTATAAACATAAATCAAGAAGCAAGAATCACGAAGCAAGGGGTTTTCATTCCATGATTCATGATTCATTATTCATGATTCGTGGTGGGGAAAAGATACGACAAGGGTTTTCTCAGGATATTTTGGAAACAGATAAATTTTTAGTTTTTTGTCCTTCCACGTCTGAGTGGCCGGATGAGGTGTGGGTAGCTCCCAAAAAGCAGCGGGGGTTATTTGGCTCGATTGCCGATACTGAAGTGACTGATCTTGCCTTTGTCGTTTCACGGCTGATTCAGATTCTTGATCTTCGACATGGGGCTGAATTTCCCTTCAATTTTTATATTTATCCTGGGAAAAATTGGTATCTACGAATCATTCCACGGCAAAAAATTCTTGGAGGATTTGAAGTGGGAACGGGGATAAGTGTGAACACGCAAGATCCGAAGGAGACCTTTGCTTTTATCCTTGAGCATTTCTGGAAGCCTGATCATGAAACGATTAAAACGTTCCATGCCGCAGTATATAGAAAAAGTGTGTAGCTTTTAATTATCTTCATCCCGAACTTGATTCGGTATCTTATAAAGAAGATGCTGAAACGAGTTCAGCATGACCTTTATAAATAGGGAAGACTCATTGCCGCAGTTAGGGCACCGCTTGCTCCTGAGGCCTGAACAATTTTTATGGGCTGACCAAGCTTTTTTGCTGTTTGTTCCGCAATATCTTTTACCGTTTCGGTGTCATTAATACGACCCTTGTGGATAATGCCTCCTTCTGCCAAAATGACTGCCGGAGGATCGTCTGTACTTCGTTCTCCCAACGCGACTTCGGCAACTGCGCTTGCAATAATGCCATAGATTTGTCCAGCTCTCCGAAGAATTCCTTGTGCAAGTTTTTGGAGATCCTTATCTGCTGCTTGATGTTTACCTGTTGCAAGTTGAGTCATGAATGCTTGATCTTCTCGTGCTTCGTTACTGAGGATGGTGGCAAGGTAGTGTTGAGCTTTTTCGTGATCAAGAAATCCTTGATGTACCAGTATTTCGATTCCTGCAGCAAGACGAAAACGCAAGAATTGTCCTGTTTCGTGTTCAAGTTCGGGTCGGGCTATTTTGGTCCAGTCGTTTTCAACCATTTTTTTATAAATGGGGAGCGCATCAAAATAATCCCAGTATGCACGCCCTATTTCAGTGTTGATTCCGTCGAAGGTCATATTGGTTCCCGAACCAAAAACGGCACCATTTGCAAAAAAGAGAAGATCCTGATTTTCCCGTTCTGCTGCCTGTCGTATTCCTGCGTCAAGTGCCACCATTGAAGTATCATTGCCAATAACAATACTGTCAACCGAAATACCAAGTTCAGTAAGTCTTTGTCTGAGTGCTTTTCCGATTAATTTTTGGTCATCAGAGAGTTCATCCCAGTCGGTGATTTTCCATTCTTTTGTTAATTTTCCATGGACTTGAGGATCTTCTTCCGTAATAAAACGTGCATCAATATCTTTTGATCCTTCTTCATTGACGTTTTCATGAGGAAATCCGAGTGAAATACCCAGAGTAAGTGGTTCAGTCGAATCCTCACCATGTTGTTCTTTATATGCTTTCGTGATTGGTTTGGCGATTCGATCAATAAATTCTGCAAAGGTAACCTCTCTTTGATCTTCAG
>DATIGJ010000196.1:0-7107 GCA_035454765.1 Patescibacteria group bacterium | reverse complement strand
ATTGCGCCTCTCATAACTATGAAGAAACTTGCTATTGTAACCGTAAACTACAATACGGAGGATGATACTAGAACATTTCTTGCCTCTCTCAAACACGTCAAAACATTTGGTATTCGTTTGCAAACGATTGTCGTTGATAATGGTTCGGAAAGACCGTTTGTTTTTGAAAAAAGTGATACACTCATCGTTCTTCGTTTGGAAGAAAATACCGGTTTTACGGGAGGATTTAATTTCGGGATCAGACGTGCACTTGCTGATGGGGCTGATTATGTGATGGTGGTAAATAATGATACGATTCTTGATCCTGACCTACTGAAAGAGCTTCTTATCGGTTTGGAGAGTGATACAAATGTCGGTGCAGTGGTTCCGAAGATTTATTTTGCTAAAGGTCATGAATTTCATAAAGAGAGATATACGAAAGATGAATTGGGAAAAGTAATCTGGTATGCAGGTGGTCATATTGATTGGGCAAACGCACAGAGTGTCCATAGAGGTGTTGATGAAGTTGATCATGGGCAGTATGATAGGGTTGAAAAAATTACTTTCGCTACTGGTTGTTGTATGCTTTTTCGCCGTGAAGTATTAGAAAAAGTTGGTATGTTTGATGACACCTATTTTTTATATTATGAAGATGCTGATTTGAGCGTACGGTTACAGCTTTCCGGTTACACGATTTGCTATATTCCGCAGGCAATTTTGTATCATGTTAATGCCTCTTCTTCAGGAGGAGCTGGACATGGAAATACGCTCCAGGATTATTTTTTGACGCGCAATCAGATGCTTTTCGGGATGCGTTATGCGCCGTGGAGAACAAAACTCGCATTGTTTCGACAAAGCGTACGATTACTCGTTTCTGGGCGGAAAAAACAAAAACAGGCAATACGGGATTATTATCTAAAGCAATTAGGAAAAGGAACATATTTTGATAAATAACCTATGGCAACGAGTGGAGAGAAAAAAAATTTGATTACTGCGATTATTTTGACAAAAAATGCAGAGGAATTGATCGGTGATTGTATCGAATCCGTAACATTTTGTGATGAAATTATTGTGATTGATGATGATTCCACCGATAGAACAACTGAAATTGCCAAAATTCTTCAGGTAAAAGTGTATCCACTTATTGCGAGAAGTTTTGCAGAAAGAAGAAATTTTGGCGTCAAAAAAGCAACAGGCAAATGGTTGTTGTACATTGATGCGGATGAGCGGGTATCTCCTGAGTTGAAAGAATCCATTCTTGAAGCTGTATCGCGAGAAAAAACCCGTTTTGCTGCATTTCGACTGAAACGGAAAAATTTTTACCTAGGTAAGCATGAATGGCCGCATATTGAACATTTGGAGAGGCTATTTAAAAAATCTGCTCTTGAAGAATGGTACGGTGACTTACATGAATCGGCAAAAGTTGCTGGATCCATTGGCGGATTGGAAGGGTTTCTGTTGCATTATACGCATCAAGATTTATCGTCTATGTTGTCAAAAACAATCGAATGGTCAGAAATTGAGGCGAAGTTGCGATTTACTCATCATCATCCGAAGATGACATGGTGGCGATTTCCTCGGGTTATGATAACTGCGTTTTGGGATTCGTACGTCAAACAGCAAGGATACAAGGCTGGAACAGTTGGAATCGTTGAAAGCATGTATCAGGCGTTTAGTATGTTTATTACGTATGCGAGGTTGTGGGAAATGCAGCAGGAAAATCAAAGAGTAAAAATTAAAAATCAAAAATAATGAAAAAGTTTTTTTTACGATTCCTTCCGATTTTATTTATCGTTTCGGTGTGGATTGGGTTTAGCTCGCCATATTTTTTTCAACAAAAAGTACCGTATCCGTCAAAATACCAAGTGACGTTTTTTGGCCCCTGGAGTCACTATGAAGAATTCGCTGGACCTGTCAAAAATAACGCAATGTCGGACGTTATTGGTCAAATCTATCCATGGAAGTATTTGACAATTCAGATATTGAAACAAGGAGAATTGCCTTTGTGGAATCCATATAATTTTGCAGGCACACCGCATCTTGCGAATTTTCAAACTGCAGTGTTCTCTCCATTTAATCTGTTATTTTTTATTTTTCCCTTTATTGATGCGTGGAGTCTCTTGATTTTATCTCAGGCATTGCTCGCAGGACTTTTTATATATCTTTTTGTTAGAGAGCTTGGTGTCAGTAAAGCAGGGGCAGTCCTTAGCAGTATCGCGTTTATGTTTTGTGGATTCATGGTTGTCTGGCTTGCGTATGGGACATTATCCATGGCTATCGCATTTCTTCCTTTGGTGCTTTTTGCTATAGAACGATTTTTTCAACGAAAATCAATCATTGCTTTGGTGTTAGTAAGCGTGGGGGTTGCTGTTTCTTTCTTTTCAGGACATATTCAGACCAGCCTTTATGTTGCTGTTTTTAGTGCGTTCTATCTTTGTTTCAAACTTATTACTACACGAAATTTTCGGCGGTTTTGTCTGGTTGGTTTGTTCTTTCTTCTTGGACTTGGAATCTCGTGCATTCAGGTTCTTCCGACATTTTCTCTCTATGAAGCATCGGTTCGAAGTAGTCTTGTTGTCGCGGAAGGAGAAATACCACTTTCACATCTGGTAACTATTTTTGCTCCTGATTTCTACGGCAATCCCGTTACCCGAAATGATTGGATTGGTTTTTATGCTGAGTGGGCGATGTTTATCGGCATTATTCCTTTTATTCTTTCGATATTTTCTTTTTTTGGAAGAAAGCAAACGGTGTGGTTTTTTACTCTTATCGGTGTGCTCGCATTAGCGTTTGCGTCCGATACTCCCTTACGGCAACTGCTTGCCGTTTCTGGAATTCCTGTTTTTTCGACGAGTATTCCTTCACGAATGATTGTGTTATTCAGCTTCTCGTTTGCCGTTCTTGCAGGATTTGGATTGGATAGTTTGCAAACACTTCTTAAAGAAAATGCAAAGAAAAAGATTTTTCTTGTGTTGGGAATATCGGGTATAGCTCTCGTTTTTGTCTGGAGTATTTTGTTAGTTTTTCATGGCGTGCCTCTTGATAAAAGCAGTATTGCGCAGAAAAATCTTCTCTTACCGACAGGTTTATTTGTTTGTTTGACTGCTGTCGTCCTTGTTCAACTATTTTTCAGCTACAAGAAGGTTGTTCCCATCGCGATTTTTTTCATTATCGTTTTTGCAACGTTTGATAGTTTTCGTTTTGCAACAAAATGGATGCCGTTTGATGATCGAAATCTTGTCTTTCCGGATGTTAAAGTAATTAAAACGCTGCAGGAACAAATAGGAAACGGTCGCGTTTTCGGGAGTCTTGGGACACAGGTAGAGTCTTACTATGGTTTGTCTTCTCTTGAAGGCTATGACCCATTATACATACAACGATATGGGGAGTTTATCAGTTCTTCATGGACTGGCGATTACCATGAAGCGGAGCGATCTGTCGTGCAGATTTCCAATGGTGGTGTCTATACGGAGCGTGTTCTGGATCTTTTGGGGGTATCGGTCATTTTTCATCCCAAATCAGATACATTTGTCAACTGGGCATTTCCTGTCTGGGCGAACAAAGAAAAATATACGCCTTTCTATGAGGACGATAGATTTCAATTATTTACCAATACAACTGCACTTCCTCGAGCAAAACTTTTTACGGACTATGAGGTAATCGCTGATGGTAAGTCATTACTCAAGAGGTTTTATGCACAGGATTTTGATTTTAGGAACGTCTTATTATTAGAAGACAATCCGGAATTAGGGAAAAGTAAAAATATACCTGCCGGAAAAGTTCAGATTGTTTCGTATGAAGCAAACAAGGTTGTGATTTCCGTTTCTTCCGATACTCCCGCCCTGTTATTTTTGTCTGATAGTTATTATCCTAATTGGCAGGCATTTGTAAATGGTAGTGAAACGAAGGTTTACCGAGCAGACTACGCGTTTCGAGCGGTTAAAGTACCAAAAGGTACGTCAGAAGTAATTTTTATCTACAAGAAGCTATTTTGATTTTTCTTTTGAAGAAAACATGTTTTTGAAAAGAGCAAAGAATGATTTAATGGTCATTTTTGTTTTTGCAAAAAAGAATAAATAGATAATATCTATCAATCCAAATAGGCCGAACCCGGGCAGAACAATAATACTTGCAAGTAAAATAATAAACCAGTTTCGTTGTTTATATTGTGCAGCATGCCACAGTGCAATTCCTTTCCATGTTAGTACCCAGATGATGGTAAGATAGGTAAGGATGATAACTGGTATCGGAATATTTTCCATATCGTTATTATCCTAGCAGGTAGATAATCAAGATGCAAGTCAGTTAAAAACTTGGTAAAATGAGAAGCGTATGAGAATTGGTATTTATGATCCATATCTGGATGATCTCGGTGGTGGCGAAAAGTACATGATGACGATTGCCGAAGTTTTGTCACATAAACATGAGGTTTCGGTTTTTTGGGATAACAAGGATGATTTTGATGGTTTGGTTCAGCGGTTTGGTCTTGATATGGACAGGGTGAAGCTTACGAAAAATATTTTTGCAGCTGGTTTTAATTTTTTTGATCGCCTTCAGGTTTCAAAGACATACGATGTAATTATTGTTCTTAGTGATGGCAGCGTTCCGATTGTTGCTTCAAAAAAAATGTTTTTACATATTCAACAGCCGCTTTCATATCTTTCTTGGCTTTCGTGGAAGGAACGATTGAAGGCAGCACGGGTTACGGGAATTTTTTATAATTCCGAATTCACTAAAATATATAATGAAAAACTATTTTCTGGTATCAGAAGTAGTGTTATCTATCCTCCGGTTGTTCTGCATGCCAAAGATGTCATCAAAGAAAATGTCATTCTTCATGTTGGCAGATTTCGTGTCAAAAATGTTGCAGGAATTGATGATTATAAAAAACAGTCAGTGATGATTGAGGCCTTTAAGAAGATGGTTGATAGTGGATTGGTTGGGGATTGGAAGTTTGTCCTGGCGGTGAGTATTAAAGAGGCTGATAAGGATACTTTTGCTAAGCTTCAACAATTTGCGGAAGGGTATCCGATCGAGTTCTTGATTAATAAAACCAATGATGAGTTATGGGAAACGTACAACAAAGCAAAGATTTACTGGCATGCATCGGGATTTGGTGAAGATATTGAGGCACATCCTGAATTTGCAGAGCATTTCGGTATTTCCACCGTTGAGGCGATGGGAGCGGGTGCAGTGCCAGTGGTGTTCAACGCGGGTGGTCAGAAAGAGATTGTGACGGAAAAAAAGAATGGATTATTGTGGAATACACTTGAAGAATTGGAAGTCAAAACGAAGCTTTTAATTGACGATGAAAGGTTTTTGTTGCAACTTTCAGAACATGCAAAACAGCGAGCGCAGGATTTCAGTAAAGATATGTTTTCTTCAGAGATACTCCATCTTATCGAAAAAGAGTAATGTGACACTGATCACAGACGCGAGGTGATTGTTTGGTATACTGTGTCTGATTATGTTCGGTTTTGAGAAGAAAATTCCAGAAGTTACAGTTGATGAGGTAATGAGGTCTCTTGATACAAATGAGAGTGTTGTCCTGCTTGATGTTCGGACTCCAGGGGAATATGAGAAGGGAAAAATTGCTGGCAGTATCAATGTGCCTGTACAGGATATTGCTTCCGATGTGTGGAAAGTCGTTCCTGAAAAGGGGCAAAAGATTTATGTGTATTGTTTGAGCGGATCAAGAAGTAATATTGCTGTTGAGGAGATGCTAAAGCTTGGCTATACTAATGTTTATAGTGTAAAGAGTGGCATGCTTGCCTGGCGCATCCGCAACTTCCCCACGGTGTGATGGAAAATAATTTTTGAAAGGTTGTTGTAGCTGAATTCAGTTTCGTTTATTAGTGTCTGTGGGTATGTGGTCGTCCAACAGCTCGGATCCTTGCGCGGGGCTCTGTACCAGCAATCCATGCTTCGACTCTTCTGTGCGCAGGTCGGCGCCACAAAAGGCCTTTTACCGGATGTGTGTCCATATGGTCAAGTATTGCGTTTGCTCCTTGCTGAATAAGAGAAAGGCGATGTGGATTACCGGTGTAGTCTACTCTATGGGCTCCAATAATTTGATTAAGATTGAAGGTTGTCGTATCAAATATTTCTCTTTGCGTAGGATCTGTTGTGCGCTCAAACGTAAATGTTTTTTCCGTAATTCTTTTGGCAACAAAGAGTTCGATTGCTTCTATATCTTGTGTATTTCCTCGTACACCCAATGCGTTTGGTAAATCATATCGTCTGCTTGCGCCATGTGCAAATCTCAGCATTTGCTCAGCAAGTTCGTCTACAACGACGCCGTGGCGGACTGTTCGAGGTAATGCATACCGCGTATAATATTCAAGATTAAACATAATAGGGTGATTATATGTTGATACGAGTGAAATTGCAACCTATAGGGGATATTTATTTCATTTTAAGCTTTGCAAGGTGTATAATTTGCCTAGAGGTCAGTCTTATAGTATAATTAAATGATTATGGGCTTAGAACAAGGAGATAAAAGTGCAGTTAGAATTCGTAAGGATCTCGATCCTGATGCTCTTGCTATGATGATGCGTGCTGCAAGGATGGGTGTTACTATGCCATATGCTGTTGCTTTAAGGGCGGTTGAAATTGCACGAGGGAGAATAAGAGTTCAAGACATAAAAAGAAGACCATCAAAAGAACGGAGATCATAGGCTGTAACGTTTATTGTAGAGATGGTACAATAAGGTACAGTGATATGAAATTCAAAATACCTTTTTTGTATCTGTTTGTTTTTCTTTTTATTACCTTTCTTTTTTTTAACCCTGTTTTCATCTCCGGTAAACTCCCGATACCAGCAGACACAATCATTGGCTTGTATCATCCGTATCGGGATTTATACGCGAGTGAGTATCCTCGAGGAATTCCCTTTCATAATTCACAAATTACCGATCCTGTTCGTCAACAATATCCCTGGAAAGTTCTCAGCATTGATAGTCTAAAGTCCGGTCAGTTGCCATTGTGGAATCCATATAATTTTGCAGGGACGCCACTACTTGCAAATATGCAATCAGCCGTATTTTATCCTTTGAATATATTTTTTTTCATCATGCCGTATCAGTTCGCGTGGAGTCTTTTGATTGTCTCCCAGCCGATTCTTGCCGG
>DATIGJ010000195.1:0-3122 GCA_035454765.1 Patescibacteria group bacterium | reverse complement strand
ATAATGAATGCCGACACCTTTTTCGAAACAAGTATTTACCAATTTTGTATAAATGTATTCGGGTGTAAGAAGCGTTTCGCCAAATGTTGTTCCATCTGAAAGTTTTGTTGCATAACCTTCTGGTAGGTGAGAAGCGATTGTTCTTGCAAGCGTTGCGCCATTTGTGTGAATGCCACTACTTTCAATAAGAATAATTGCGTCACCTTCTTGTAATTTATCTCCTAGAGTGAGTCTTTCTTTGGGCGTGATGATCCCAATAGCGCTTCCACCAAGATCTATTGTGTCTGGATTGACAATAGTTTTCAGTGTTGGTGTCTCGCCGCCACCCCAAGTAGCCCCTGCAAGATGACAGGCTTTTGCGAATCCTTCGATAAGATCTCGTGATCTTTCTTCATCGCTAAACCATTCGGAATTTCCAACAGCAAAGTACGCATTCACTACTTGCGGATCAGCTCCAACGACAATAATATCATTTACTATTGCAGCAACAGTATCCTGACCGATTGCATCATAATGAGTTTTGCCTGTTAATTTTCTTACATCATCCGCAATAAGATTTTTTGTTCCCAACCCTTCAATGACGAATGCACGATAGCTCTCTGTTTCTTCCCAGACATAAGCTGATTCGCCACGGCTTTCTCCAACTTCATTCATATTAAAGCGGTTAAGATTTTTTGCGGTTTCTTTTGCTCGAATCTGTGCGAGGACTTTGACAGGATCCATAGCTTCGTAGTTTACTCCTGTTTGTGAGTAGGTGATTTTTTGCTTACTCATGTGGTTTATTGTATCAAGAAAAGCTTAATAGAACAACTCCGACGATAGTAACGGTTGCGCCTATTAATTTTTTAACAATATGTTCCCGTTCTTTTAAAAAGATAATTCCTGCAAGAACAGTAAACACCATCATACTCTGATAGACGGCATTTATTTTGCTCGCATCTCCATGACGCAGTGCGACGACAAAAAGAAAAAGTACTACGATACTAAAACTCACTGCTAGTGTTTTAAGTCCCAAGTTGGTTTTTAGTAATGTTTTTATTCTTGCTTGTGGGTTTTTCATTAACAGAGGGAACAGAAAAACGGATGGTAAGACAAGAGTGAAGTTAATGACAGCATTTGAACCGTAGGGGAGAAGCATTTTTGCTATGACAATATTAAGAGCAATCATAAATGCGGATAAATTTGCATAGAGAGCTCCTTTATCAATAAACATTTTTTTTGGTGCCATGGTTACAGAAATACCAACAAAAATAATAAGAATACCAATATAGTCTGGAAGATGTAATTGTTCATTCACAAGAAAGAATGCAAGAAGCGGTACCCAAATAAGTCTGGTTCTGCTGATAATTGCTGAAATTGATAAATGACTGTATGCATGCATCTTCATATACCAATAAACACTAAAAAGTTCGGTCAGGCCAAGTAGAACAAAGAGTAATATGGAATAGGGCGTCAGAATGATATGCCAATCAAAAAATACCAAAATTCCAAAGACAAAAAATCTCAGAAATTCTGTGTACCAGGCATATGCAGTTGGATCATCACCATCTTTTAATACAACTCTATTGATGAAGTTAAAACAAACTGATGCAAGACCTGTAATCACTGCAAGGATAAACCATAGAGGAAGAGAGAACATAGTTATATGATACCAGCTTTGATGAGGTTTGCTTTAATTCGTTTTTCGATCGGATACTCGAATCCTTTAAAGGTTTCACCTGTTATTTTTTCGTAGACACCAATATATCGTTGTGCTGCTTGTATGATCAATTCTTCTGGCATTGGAGGAATTTTATCTTTGTAGGGATCAACTCGTTTTATATACCATAGTCTAATGAATTCTTTGTCAAAGTTTTCCGGTTCAAGTCCTTGTGCAATTCTTTCTTTATACGTGTCAGCTATCCAAAAGCGTGAAGAATCTGGTGTATGCACTTCATCAATCAGCATTAGTTTTCCGTCATAGAGTCCAAATTCATATTTTGTATCAACAAGAATAAGACCATGCTTAAGACACCATTTACTACCGAAATCAAATAATTCCAAAGCAATCTTTTCTGCTTGCTCATAGATATCTTTATCAACAATTTTTTCTTTAATAATTTGTTCTTTCGTGAGTCGTTCGTCATGTTTATCACTTCCTGCTTCGGGATGTGTTGTTGGAGTAATAATTGGTTTTGGCAATTTTTGATTTTTGTGCATGCCATCAGGGAAGGGCATGCCGTAAATCGTTCTTTCACCTTTTTCGTAGGAGTACCAAATAGAGGTATTTGCAACTCCGGTTAAGTATCCCCGGACAACCATTTCTATTGGAAAGCTTTTACATGGTTTTGATACTAAGACATTTGGATCCGGAACTGAGATTACGTGATTCTGAACAATATGTTTTGTTTTTTCGAACCAAAATGCAGCGAGTTGGTTAAGAACAGCACCTTTAAAGGGGATATTTCCTAAAATTAAATCAAATGCTGATTGTCGATCAGTCGTTATGGTAACTCTTTTGTTTGGAAGAATATAAATGTCACGGACTTTGCCTTGTTTTTTTGTGCCAAGTTGAGGAAGATCAAATTTTTTTAAAACGTTCGGAAGTGCCTTGAGTATTGTTTTTTCGTCAATCATTTTTTTTCAAGCATCGCAATTTTTTCCATAACGATGTCATTGAGTTCTTGTTTATATTCCCCTAATTTTTTTGCGATTTCATCATCAGTTGTTCCCAGAATGCGAGCTGCGAGAAGTCCTGCATTTTTTGCCCCATTCACTGCGACTGTTGCAACGGGAATACCTGCAGGCATTTGGACGATTGAGAGAAGTGAATCAATTCCATCCATTGTTGATGTTTTTACAGGAACGCCGATGACAGGAAGAGTTGTGAGTGATGCAACCATGCCTGGAAGATGTGCTGAGCCGCCTGCTCCCGCGATAATTACTTTAATTCCTCTTTCTCTTGCGTTTTTTGCGTATTCATACATGCGATCAGGAGTTCGGTGTGCGGAGACGATTGTGATTTCATATTCAATGCCAAATTCTTTGAGTTGGTCTGCTGCAGCCTGCATGACCGGCATGTCTGAATCAGATCCCATGATGATACCTACAAGTGTTTTTTTATCTTCCATATTAGATTGTTA
>DATIGJ010000194.1:0-2582 GCA_035454765.1 Patescibacteria group bacterium | reverse complement strand
TGACATAAAAAAATTAGGTTTTAAAATTTTTTATCTTGGCGCGGTTGAAATTATGCATATCGGTGGTGCCTCATCCGGTATTAAAAAGTCAGGAGCTGCTGTCACCACTGCCGATGTCGAGCGCAAACGAAAAGTACAGGTTGCACGATTTCAGGCGATGAAGATTTTTTTCAGGAAAAATTACAAAAAGGTGTATCCACCCTTTGTGCAATGGATAATATTTTCCGGAATTGGTTTTTTGGAGAAGAGAGCATTGAATGCGTTAAAAGTACGATGAGGTTATGCTTCTTGTAACCAGGGAAATTTTGAGAAGTCTACTTCGTTGCCAAATTTTTCTTTGAGTGTTTGGTAACTTCTATCTTTTTCACTCACAATGGGGTTTTCAATTCCCCAACCACCAAATTGGTTTGTTATCACGGGATCTTGCCAGGAAACAGCAGGAGTTGGCTTGCCTTCATAGTAATCAGTCACCAAATAGAGATATTCCGCATCGGTGTCGCTAATGTTCGCGAAAGCATTGCCCATGCCTTGTGGAAGATACAGAGTTTTACGGTCATTTTCTCCTAAGATGGTTTTTACTGCTTTGCCAAATGTTGGTGAATCAGTGCGAAAATCAACAACAACAGACATTATTGATCCTTTCACGACATAGATTAACTTTTCCCATGGTTCTGCGTGAATACCACGGATGACTTTTGGGTGCGATTGGGAATGATTCCATTGTTTAATCGTGATCTCTTTGCCGAGTACTTTTTCAAGATCACGAAGCTCTACTGCCTCGCGAAAGAAACCTCTGTCATCGTTGAATGTCGCCCGTTCGTATATAAGAAGTCCGGGGATATCTGTTGTTGTAATTTTGTAGTCCATGCATGTATTATAGCATTTGTCTTTTTGAACTCAATTGACAAAAAAAAGGACAACAGGTAAGATAAACTGAGTTTCTTATGAAATTACTTGTTACCGGTGGGGCAGGATTTATTGGCTCCAATTTTATCCTCTATTGGGCAAAAACTCATCCAGAAGATCATATTATTAATTTTGATAAATTAACTTACGCTGGTAATCTTGAAAATCTTACAGAAGTTGAACATAATCCCAATTATTCATTTGTTCACGGGGATATTTGTGACCCTGAAGCTGTTGCAAAAGCTATGGAAGGCGTTGATATTGTTGTGCACTTTGCAGCAGAAACCCATGTTGATCGGTCCATTACTGGTCCGGCAATTTTTCTCCAAACAAATGTTATGGGCACGCAAGTATTGCTTGATGCAGCGCTCAAGGTAAACGTGCAACGATTTCATCATGTGTCAACTGATGAAGTATTTGGTGCGTTAGCTCTTGATACGAAGGATAAATTTAATGAAAATACTCGATATGATCCTCGCAGTCCGTATTCTGCGAGTAAGGCGGGATCAGATCATTTGGTTCGGGCGTACCACGAGACGTATGGATTGCCAATTACGATTACGAATTGTTCCAATAATTTTGGTCCCTACATGTTTCCCGAGAAATTGATACCACTTGCGGTTACCAATCTGCTTGAAGGGAAAAAAGTACCAGTCTATGGCGACGGGTTATATGTGAGAGATTGGTTGTATGTCGAAGATCATGCCCGTGCCATTGAAGCGGTGTTGCAAAGAGGTAAAGTTGGTGAGACATACGTAGTAGGAGGTATGACAACAGACATTCCAAATATTGAAGTAGTCAAAAAAATTCTCAAACTTTTGGATCGCGGTGAGGATATGATTGAGTATGTAAAAGATCGTCCCGGACATGATCGTAGATACGCGGTTGATTGGTCAAAAATTAAAAATGAGTTAGGTTGGGAGCCGCAGCACGGCTTTGATGAATGGCTGGAAAAAACGGTTGCCTGGTATAAAGAAAACAGATCGTGGTGGGAGCATATTAAATCGGGTGAGTACAAGGAGTATTATGCAAAACAATATGGCAACTAAAGCAAAAATCCTCGCATCAAAAATTGTTTATCAATCTACCAATTTTCGTATAAATCAGGAGGAAATTGAACGGGACGGACACGTATTTATCAAAGATATTATTGAAGATACACCGATTGTTGTTATTCTGCCATATACGAAAAAGGGAGAAATTTATTTGGGACTCGAATATCGGGATGCGTTTGGTAAACAAATTCTTAATACGATTGGGGGAAAAGTTATTGCAGGAAAAGATCTTCTTGAGAGTGCGAAAGCTGAATTGCAAGAAGAGTCTGGTATGAAAGCTGCAACATGGAAGCATGTTGCGACCTGGGAGACTGCATATATTATGCGTAAAAAGATGTCGGTTTTTTTTGCAACTGATTTGGAATTAGGAGAACAACAGCTTGAAACGGATGAGAATATTCGTATGGTAAAACTTTCCCTTGCAGATGCTCTACAGAAAATTGACACGGGAGAGATTTCGGTTGCGCTTGATGTCGCGATTATTTTATTATTTGATAAGTTGCAGAAAGAGGGGAAATTATAATGGAACAGAAAAAGATTTTCGGTATCGGCATCTCCGGACTTGTTGGGACGAGAATTCAGGAACTTTTGCAGGACAAGTATTCGTTTGACAATCTGAGT
>DATIGJ010000193.1:0-4104 GCA_035454765.1 Patescibacteria group bacterium | reverse complement strand
G
Source organism: Patescibacteria group bacterium (assembly GCA_035454765.1). Lineage (GTDB taxonomy): Bacteria > Patescibacteriota > Microgenomatia > Levybacterales > UBA12049 > DATIGJ01. The sequence continues at coordinate 4,103 of DATIGJ010000193.1, read as the reverse complement.
CTACTTTTGCTTCTGCGACCATGCCGATTGCCACTGCTTCGCCATGCAATAATGGCATCTCTGTCTCGAGGCTCAATGATTCGATTGCATGTCCGATGGTATGCCCAAAATTTAACAATTTGCGAAGGCCGTTTTCTGTTTCATCTTGTTCAACAATTGTTTTTTTGATTTCACAAGATCGTGCAATAAGATTAATCAATTCTTCTTGGGAAAAACTTTGCGGTTGTTTACTTGTTACTAGTTCAAAGTATGTTTTATCTGCAATGAGACCGTGTTTGATCATCTCGCCAAAGCCGGAAAGAAATTCACGTTTTGGTAATGTTTTGAGTGTTTGGGTATCAATGATGACACCAATAGGTTGTTGAAATGACCCAACGAGATTTTTAATCCCTGCGAAATCAACACCTGTTTTGCCGCCAACACTTGCATCAATTTGGGAAAGAAGCGTTGTCGGAATTTGTAAAAAATCAATTCCACGCATGTACGTTGACGCTGCAAATCCCCCCATGTCTCCTATTACCCCTCCCCCGAGATTGATTACCAATGATTTTCTGTCGAGGTTATTTTCTTTCATTGCAGACCAGATTTTTCCAACAGTCACAATGTTTTTTTCTTTTTCACCAGATGAGAGCGTGATTGCTGCGGTACCTTCGGGTAATGTTTGTAACAATTTTTTCAAAAAAAGTGGCGCGACGATATTATCGGTAACGATAAAAATGCGGGAATAGTTGTTAATATCAATATGATTAGTGAGATTTCCAATAAGTTCATTGCCAATAAGAATTGGATATTGTTTTTGGGCAGTGGGAATGTTAATTGTAAGGATTTTCATCATTTTTGTTATTGGTAAAGAGATTGATTCGCTTGCCTGCCGGCAGGCAGGTCGTTACTCTCCTCGCAATGACGCCTCCTGGGGGGCTCGTAATTTTCTAAACTTACTTAATTGTTGCACAACATCGTTTAATTCTGCAATGGTGATATGTTGATCTGCGTCTGTTGGTGATGTCCCTGCTTCGATCAGCAGGCCATCATACAAAAATCCTGTTGCCGTTTTCAGATGCATTGCTTCAATGATTCCATCAACAATCTGGTGGCGCATTTTTGGACCAAAACTATGACTTGGGTCAAAGTAGAGTCTGCTTCCTGGCACTTTTGCTTTCAGTCGCTTCATAACCTCATGGATAAGTGCATTTCGGTAATTGCCGCGACCTGGTACATCAACACCACGGTGGATCAAGATTAGATCATCTTTTTTGCCATTGGTGAAAGTTGTCATGCCAATGATCGTTTTTTCAAGAGAAGTTTCCTCTTGATAATCAGGTTGGTTCGTAACTTCAAGTGTATCTTTCCCTAAAAATTTTCCATGTTTGAGTCCTAACTCCCAGTCGTTACGGATTGCGTAATGACTCATCTCAAGTGCATTCCATCCGAGTTGTTCAACTGCAGGATTCCAGATCATCATTTTTCCTTTGAGAATTTCTGAGTTTTCAAAAAACGGTAATTGCAAATGCGGGATCATGATTTCTGTCGCGATAATCATGTCTGTTTTTTCTACAATTTTTTCCGCAAGTACCTGACTTGGTAATTTTCGTTTATTTCTTTCGGCTCGCGACAGATCAAATACTTCATGAATCATATCAAAATCAATGCCCATGCCTTTCCCATCAGGTGTCATGCCGGTTCGTGATTTCAAACCAACGACACGAGTACCATAAATGGCTCGTTTACCGTCTGATGTGGTAATCGGTGCAATTTCATTGATAATTTCTTCAGCATTTTCAGTCGTGATCGAACACGGTCCTGCGATAATTTCTAAATTGTACTCTTTTGTATTATTCATAGTTTTTCACAAAAAAACCTCCCTGTCTTGGGGAGGTGTCTTAAAGGTTTTACCTTTCTGTTAGTGCTTTATGCCACTAACGACTCCTCCCGAGAGGGAGTAAAGTAAAACCAAAAATAATTTACTGAAAATCTTTGCATAAATATATCGTACTAGTTTTTCTTGATCGTGTCAACAACGTATTTAAATGTTGCAGGATCTTCAACGATCAAATTACTTAAAATTTTTCGATCAAGCGTAATATTTGCCTTTTTCAATTTGTCCATGAAGACGCTGTAAGAAAGTCCTTCAGCTTTTACTGCTTCACCGATTCTGGTAATCCAGAGTGAACGAAAATCCTGTTTGCGGAGTTTGCGTCCGTGGAAAGCATATTGGCCAGCATGCAGGCTTGATTCCTTCGCTTTACGAATCAGGCGATTTTTTGTACCACGATATCCCTTAACTGAGTCAAGTAATTTATTATGTTTTCTTCGTGAGACGGTTCCCCGTTTGATTCTTGCCATAATTTTTTATGCTACTCCAAGCATTCGTTTTACTTTTTTTGCAAATTCGCCGGTTAACTGTGCTGGTTCTTTTTGTCTACGAATTCTACTTTTTGATTTATTCAGCTTTTTGTGACTGCCATATTGATGGGCGAACAACACTTTGCCGTTTTTGGTTACTTTAAAGCGTTTTGCAACTGAATCTCTGACTTTTGGTTTTGCTTTTGCCATAATTTATGTTTTAGTGATTAGTTTGTTTGATTTTCTTCACTATTTCCTAATCTCTGATTATTTTCCAATTTTTTACCTTTTTCTGGTGAGAGTAACGCGATCATTTGTTTCCCTTCGAAATGTGGCTCCCTGTCAACTTTTGAAATATCTGCCACTGCTTCAATAAATTTATTGATCGTTACCCGTCCAAATTCTGAGCGAGTAATTTGTCTTCCTCTGAATTTTAGAACAACTTTTACTTTGTTACTATCTTCAAGAAACTCTCGTGCTCGTCTGACCATTACTTGTAAGTCATTGTCAGACATGAAAGGTCCAAGTCTTACTTCCTTAGTCTCGGACACCTTTGCTTTTTTCTTCTCTTCCTGTTTTTTCTTTTCTAATTGATATAAAAATTTGTTGAAATCAATAATTTTTGCAACAGGTGGTTGAGCCTGTGGTGCAAATTCAACAAGATCAAGTTCTTGTTCTTGGGCAAGTTTCAACGCTTCATCTCTGGATAAAATACCGATTTGCTTGCCTTCTGCGTCCAAAACCCGCAGCTGGTTTGCAAAAATTCTTTGGTTTATCCGGAAAATTTGTTTCGGCTGTTGTTTAAATCTTTTTATCAATGTCTTGTATTACCTGATCAAGAAATGAGGCTATTTTAATACTTCCGAGATCTTCCCCATTTCTCTTTCTTACAGAAAGTGCCTCATCAGCAATTTCTTTATCCCCTATTATACCCATAAAGGGTACTTTTTGTAAAGTAGCGTCACGTATTTTGGCCTGGAGCCGTTCTGATCTGGTATCAACTTCAACACGAATTCCTACCATTTTAAGTTTTTCTGCCGCTTTTTCTGCGAAGTCATTGTGTCTATCGGCTATTGGAAGAAGGACTACTTGCACTGGTGCAAGCCAAACAGGGAGCGATCCGGCATAGTGTTCAATTAACACTCCGAGGAATCTCTCGAGAGATCCATAAATTGCACGATGGAACGTAACTGGTTGTATTTCTTTTCCTTCAGTATCGATATAACGGAGTCCGAAATTTTTTGGTTGTTGAAAATCAAGTTGTATAGTTCCTGTTTGCCATTCTCGTCCGAGTGAATCTCGCATTAATATATCAATTTTTGGTCCATAAAATGCCGCTTCTCCTGCAGCAGTGAAGTAATCGAATCCAGATTCGTCAAGAACTTCTTGTAATGATTTTTCGGCAATGTCCCACTCTTTTGCATCACCCATAAATTTTTCGCTTCTGGTGCCGAAGCGTAATTGGTAATGTAAGCCAAAAGGATGATACATATCTTCAATCATTTTCATCAACTGACCGAATTCTGATTTAATCTGATCTAACGTAATAAAGACATGTGCATCGTCTTGACGGAATTGTCTTGCGCGAAAGAGTCCATTCAAGGTCCCTGATAATTCAAAACGGTGTAACATACTCGTTTCAGCAAGTCTCATTGGTAAATCATGATATGATCTCGTTTTTTGTTTGAAGATCGTCATAGCATTTGGACAGTTCATGGGTTTGATACCAAAGGTTTCTGTACCTTCATAAGGATCCTTTG
>DATIGJ010000192.1:0-2768 GCA_035454765.1 Patescibacteria group bacterium | reverse complement strand
ACAACAGGATACTCGTAGTCGAGCAGCAACTGTCTCAAGACCTCCGGTGCCAGGACATATTCCAGGTGAGTGTAATCAGCAATCCGGTGGTGGCGGATGTTGTTATCAGCCTCCTGGTGGTGGAGATCGTCCAGGAGCAATGTGTAAAGCTGATGGCGGTGGATCTGCTTGGAGCTCGACACCCAGTCAAACGACATTAGATAGTCGTTGTCCTGGAGGATTCTACCCAAATCATACGACAACAAGACCCACCAGTGCTTCACAATGGTTTTGTCCGGGAGGCAATGAGTACCGATGTTGTCGGAATGCAGCGCCAGATCAAGTAGCAGCGAGTGCAAATCCTTCGACAATTACCTTGCCGACAAGTAGTGTCAGCTTAACGGGAAGTGCGAGAGATCGTGATAGTGAGTCCTGGAGAAATACATTGGACTATACATGGGTAAAGGTATCTGGTCCAACCAGCCCATCTTTACCTTCGAATGATAGTTCTCCAACACATACAATTACAGGATTGCAACAGGGAACGTATAAGTTTAAATTGCGGGTATCAGATGGTTTTGCGACAGTTGACAGCGGAGAAGTTACCGTAACGGTTGATGGAGTTGCAAATAAACAACCAACAGCAAATGCGGGAGAAGATAAGCCAGTTACCTTGCCGACAAGTAGTGTGACGTTAACAGGAAGTGGTAGTGATCCTGACGGAGATACCATTACCTATGCGTGGACCAAGGTATCAGGTCCTAATGCATCAATAGTAAGTCCCACCGCTGCAACAACAAATGTCACAGGATTGGTAGAGGGAACCTACGTATTTAAGTTGGTTGTTTCGGATGGTAAAGGAGGTACTGCTGAAGATACCGTTACCGTAACTGTTGGTATTTCACCGACCACAACGCTCAATTTGGATTTATTGCTCCATGGGATTGGGAAGGCAGGAGATAATGTTAATCCAGGTGAGGATGGCGGAGGGACGAAACCACCGGTATTAAAACATCTTCAGCGACTTGTCGTGGTGAAGTTAGTGCAAGTGGGGGATGAAGAAGATAAAGAGTATGTCATTCCTGATGTTCTGGTGACGTATGATACTACAAAGGGGAGTTTTATCGGACAGGCAACATTTGTAGGAACGGATGAAGAGTTTGCAGACTTTGAGAGTGGACCGCATGCAATCATCGTGAAGTTTCCTCAGTCACTCAGTGGTATTGTTCCACCCGGATATCGTACAATCACAAAAGGAATAGTCAATAATATCCCACAATTTAGTTTGGAGACTGGAGATATTAATATTGAGGGTGAAAATTACGATAAACGAAATATTGCTGATTATAATTTGCTTCTCGAATGTTATGAAGATTTTGAGCCTGCATCGCCTGACTGTACCGCAACAGAGAAAGCTCAGGCAGACATTGATGATGACGGAAAAGTTAACTATACTGATTTAACACTTTTCCTTCGTGAACTCAGCACACAGGGTGGAATCGGAAATTAAAAAAAGGCAGAGGATATACACTTCTTTGCAATTTATCGAAAAGATGCTAGAATAAATCTCCGGTTTGTTCCGCAATAAGCTATGCAGTTTCAGAAAAAAGTATTACCCAATGGTCTTCGTGTTCTTACAATTCCCATGCCTTCGTTTGAAAGCGCCACTGTGATGGTGATGGTTGCAGCAGGCTCCCGCTATGAGACAAAGAAAAATAACGGCATTTCTCATTTTCTTGAACATATGGCGTTTAAGGGCACTGAGCGTCGTCCAAGTGCCATGGATATCTCATCGCTGATTGATGGGATGGGTGGCGAATTTAATGCGTTTACCGGCAAGGAAACAACCGGTTATTACATCAAATCGGAAAAGAGTCACGTTGAGACATCACTTGATGTGCTGTCCGACATGTTGCAACATTCCAAACTCGATCCGAAAGAAATTGATAAGGAACGTGGCGTCATTACTGAAGAAATCAATTTGTATGAAGACATGCCAGCTCGGAAAATTGGCGATATTTATGAGCAGCTTTTGTATGGTGATACGCCAATGGGGTGGGATATTGCCGGACTGAAAGAAAATATTATGAGTATTACTCGTGATGATTTCAAGTCATACATGGGTAGTCTCTATTCTGCTTCCAACATGACCGTTGTCGTCGCGGGAGGCATTGATCCAACAGCAATGGAAGAAAAAGTAGAGAAATATTTTGGTCACATGCCAAAATTTGATCCGATCAGTGCGGAAAAGGTGGTTGAACAACAAGAAAAACCTGAGGTGTTGATTAAACATAAACAAACTGAGCAGATTCATATAGCACTTGGAGTTCGGACTGTTTCGATTGAATCAGACAAGAGGTATCCGTTGTCTCTTCTTTCGGCAATTCTTGGCGGGGGCATGTCATCTCGTCTGTTTCATGAAGTACGGGAGAAGCGGGGACTCGCGTATTATGTTCGCTCAAGTCATGATGAGTACGCTGATGTGGGGTCACTTGTTTCAACTGCCGGTATTGATCCAAAACGGGTAATAGAAGCGGTTGAAGTCATGGTTGCAGAATATGCAAAAGTTGGCGAGGGAAAGATGGAGCTGACAGAGGAAGAGCTGAAAAAAGCGAAAGAATATATGAAGGGACATTTTGTTCTTGATCTTGAAGATAGCCGTTCAGTGAGTACGTTCTACTCACATGAAGAACTTCTTGAACAGTCAGTTGATAATCCAGATGATGTGTTGAAAAAAATTGACGCAGTGACAAAAGAAGAAGTTGAATCTGTCGGTAAAGAATTTTTTG
>DATIGJ010000191.1:0-10234 GCA_035454765.1 Patescibacteria group bacterium | reverse complement strand
GAATTATGTTGAAAAAGTGGTCAGGCTATCTTTTTCTCTCTATTCTCTCGTTCGGCTTGTTTACCGGCATTTTCCATACAGTTGCAAATGCGGAAGGGTCACCAGGCATCCTTGCTCATATTTTACCTTCACCCACTCCGACAATAACGCTCACACCAACCCCCACCAACACCCCCACCCCAACACCTACCAACACGCCAACGCCAACGCCAACAGAAACACCGACACCAACACCAACAGCAATTCCAACGGACACTCCAACACCTACTCCGATACATGAACAAGCACCACAACCAAACGGAACTGATCTGGATAGATGGTTTGACCAATATGCCTCCCAATACGCAATTGATCGAACGCTCCTTCATGATATTGCAGCATGTGAATCAGGATTTAATACCAATGCAAATTTCAAAGATATGTATGTCGGCATGTATCAATTTGGAGAACAAACATGGATTTCGACACGAACTGCGATGGGTGCAGATCCCAATCCTGCACTTCGAACCAATGCTGAAGAATCAATCAAAACGGCAGCATTTAAGATATCACAAGGAGGCGCCGGTGCCTGGCCAAATTGTCTTTAATCTTTTTTTCTTCCAGTATTTTTTCCACTCCTCATATTCCGTTAATGTTTTGGTATCTCGAACACGATCGATAAACATAATACCATTCAAATGATCAATTTCATGCTGAAAAACCCGCGCGTGGAAATCATTTGTCAAAGCAAACAGTACTTCCTTACCCTCTCTATCCAAACCCGTTACCGTACAAGCAACCGACCGGGGCACCATACCGCGAAGATCTGCAGATAAATCTCCTTCCCAATCTTCTTTCCTCTCATTCGATTTAGTCACAATTTTGGGGTTGATAACAATAGTCAAAGGAAACGGTTTTTTGTTTTCATATCGGGGATTTTTCGGATCAACATGCACAACGATGACCCGTTTCAACACGTTCACCTGCGGCGCTGCTATCCCTACACCGTCATGTTTGTTACAAATCGTGACCAAATCATCAAGAAAATTTTGAAATGTTTTATTTTTTAACTCACGTTTGCTGACTAATTTCGCCTTAGATCGCAACACAGGATGTCCAAGTCGAACGATTTTTAAAGTATCCATAATCTCTATTTAGTATCTTCTTGTAGCGGTAAAGAAACATAGTGTTCAACAACAGGAAATGGATCATAAAAATGATGTAGTGACTTCTTCCAGTCCTTATATACTTCTGATTGACGAAAACTAATTGTGTGATCTTCAAGTTTTTCCCAAGAAACAAGAAGGATATATCGATGAGCTCCCTCGACAGATTTTCGTAACTCATGAGAGATATACCCAGGGATAGATGCAATAAGAGGTGACGCTTTTTTAAAAGCTTTTTCAAAATCTTTTGTTTGTCCTTCACGAATATCTAAAATAGCAACTTCCAAAACCATACTGATCTTATAACAAAACTGTAGTAAAAAGACAAATTATTTAATTTTTGTGATGATGAGGTTTATGAGGGTAACAAGAAGACTAAAAAGAAGTGCAGACCAAAAACTATCAACGGTAAAACCAGAAACGAGCGTTGATGCGAGCAAAACGAGAATCGCGTTAATAACAATCGTAAATAATCCTAAGGTGAGAATGGTAATCGGCAACGTTAATAAAATCAAAAGCGGCTTCAGAAAAATATTGAAAACCCCAAGTACGAATGCAACAAGAAGTGCTGTCCAAAAACTAGCAACATGTACCCCTGGCAGAACATATGAAGCAATAAGGATAACCAGTGTACTTGCTAACCAATTAAGAAGTATACCCATCTTTATTCAGTATAACAAACAATCTCCTACTAAGCAAATCATGGCTGCAGTACCGTAATAATTAAAATTTATTCCAGAGGACCTGATTGGTGACTTCGTGATGATATAACACTTCGGAATCTTTGACGAGCGTACCAAGTGCCTTCGGGCTTCTATCCGCTGCTGCCTGTTTATATGAAACATATTTCTCTTTATTGTCTTCGCCAATGAGTGTTGTGGTAAAATCACTACTCTTAAAAAGTCTTATCGCATCATTAATATTATCAGGAAGGAATCGAAGTCTTTCCCGTTTATCTTCATCTTTTTTCAACTTTGTTCCCTCAAAACCAACTTTGACAATCGTATATAAAACGAGATAAGGATTTGCATCCGGCGCAACTGATCTGACCTCAATACGAGCGGTTTTTTCATTGCCAACAGGAATTCTAATCATTGATCCTCGATCAATTGGTGAGACTTTGATTTGATTTGGTGCTTCAAAATGGGGATCCAGTCTGCGATATGCGTTGACTGAAGAATTAAGGATAAGACAAATTTCCGGTGCGTGATTTAATAATTTAAAAATGAAATCCCACGCAATTTTGGAAAGCCCCTCCTCGCCCTTTGCATCATGAAATATATTCTTCCCATTCTTACCAAGTGAAAAATTTGTATGCATACCGGATCCGTTAATGCCCATAAGTGGTTTTGGTAAAAAGGTTGCAGTCATGCCAAGATTACGTGCTACCTGTCGGCAAACGAGTTTGTAGAGTTGGATTTTATCCGCTGCTTTGACGACGTCAGTATAAGAGAAATTCATCTCAAACTGACTTGGCGCGACTTCAGGATGATCTTTTTCATTTTTAAAACCCATGGCTCGCTGTGCTTCAGCAGCCCGATCAATAAACACACGAAGTTTGTCCAAAGGCAAGGAATGGAAGTATCCACCGCTTGAGATGAGTGTGAAGCCGTCTGTATTGGTATATTTCTGCTCTGCATTCACGTCATCAACCAAAAATCCTTCAATTTCTGCTGCAGAATATGCAGTAATCCCCTCTTTTTTCTTTAATTTTTCGGTGTAAAGCTTGAGTTGTCCACGAAAATCTGCAGGATACGGACTGCGATCACGATTAAGAACAGATGCAAAGAAAATGACTTTGCCGGGTCCAAAAAGATCAGCAGGCAAGAATTTAATTGACCCGAAGTCTACATCAAGCCGGAGATCAGATTCATGCTGTGCTGAAAAACCACGAATTGACGATCCATCAAACGTCAAATTTTCCAAAGAATCAAGGAAAAACTTCTTGTCATAATCAAGCATATGAAACCTTCCTTCAATATCGGTAAAACAAATCGTTACTGCTTTGATTCTTTTTTCTTTTGTGAGATATGTTGTGTACTCTTTTTTGAGTTCTGCTGGAGTAAGCTTATCTGCTTTTTCGGCAGCGGCGAGGTTCATTTCTTCGAGTTCTTCGTAGGACAGTTCTAAAAATGTTTTGAGCGTCTTCTCTTCCATTAATTGTTAAAGAATAATCATTAATATACAGATGGTTAACCTATTTGTCAAGAGGTTTAGAATAATTTTTCTATTTTTATGTAATTTCTTACAATTCTGCTATTGTTTTGCAAAGACAAGTGCAAGAATGCCGATGATTGTTAACACAAAACCAAACAAAATCCTTCGCCAATGTTTGGTAAAACGAATTTCTCGGAAATAGATAATCCCAATTAAAATCGTCCATAACGCACTTAACTGAATTAATGTAAAAGCAACCGATGCGGCAAGATGTTGATAGGAAAAAAGCTGGGAAAAACTTGCACCAATATACAGAAGTCCCGCGAGCAATCCCAAAACTCGATCACGAAGAGAAGATCTGAATACCTCACCAATCATCTTTCGTAATACAAGATATATACCAAGACCTAATACAATAGAGAGACTCCATACTACCTGCTGCAGATACACACCACTTACATCAGTTACATATTTCTGGATTACACCAACTGCCCCAAATCCGACTGCGGATGTCAGTGCTAAAAAAACACCTTTGACGACAAGTCGCTTCTCTGTCCCCTCAACAATAGTAAAACAAAGAGCAGAAAAGAAAATTGCAGCAGCTGCAAAAATCGCATAAAAAGGATTCACAAGAATAAATTCCTGTAAAAAAAGAAAGCTCAAAAAAACAGCAACCGGCCCCTGCAGGTTTTTCCACTGATTTGATCGTGCAAGACCGATAAGATCGATTGAGATAATAAAACAGACAAACGCTGCTGCCCACATTACACCTGCAAATACCGCCCACCATAAAATAGGAGATACTGTTTCATGGAAACCAATCAGTGGCTGACAAAGAAAAATGATTACTGAACCGATCGCAAACGCAATCGCCATGAAGAAACTAAACACAACTGGTGAAAGTTTGCTGAATTTTCGAGGAATAACGTACAAGCTATAAAAAAGTGAACTCAAAATTGCAAATCCAAACCCAAGCATATAAAAAAGTATAGCAGTTACGCGAAGTATGGTATATTCCACCATTCGATCGGATCCACAAAGCGGTAATTTCTATTCAATGCAAAAATTTGTTGCTGTTCTTCTTCTGTCAATGAAAAATCAAAAACCTTCAGATTTTCTCTCAATCGCTCTGGTGTAATACTTTTTGGAATGACAATCGTGCCACGGACAATCGCCCAGTTTAAAAGCACTTGTGCCGGAGATTTCTGATATTTCTCTCCAATAGTTTTGACGACTTCTTCATCAAACAATTTTGGCGCACTGCCGCCTGGGGTTTTTGTCGTACCAGCTCTCCCAAGTGGTGAATAAGCAGTCACATTGATATTATTTTGCAGACAAAATGCGACAAGCTGCTCTTGCGTGTTGTATGGATGGAGTTCAATCTGGTTCATCGCCGGCTTACGATCAGCATAGGAAAGTAAATCAACCAACATCGGCGCAGTAAAATTACAGACACCGATGGACTGAACAAGTCCCTTTGCAACGAGTCCTTCCATGGCTCTCCAGGTATCCTGAATCGAAACGTGATCCAATCTCACTTTACCATTTTCGTCAAGTGGTTCAGATCCGTTCCCTGGAGGAAAAGCAACACCCCAATGCATCAAATACATATCTAAATAATCAAGCTGTAGATCCGAAAGTGTTTGCCTGCAGGCTTTTTCGACATCTTCAGGACGATGATCGGTATTCCATAACTTGCTCGTAATAAAAACCTCTTCCCGCTTCACTTTTGTGTTAAAAACTTCACCGAATACCTCTCCAATTTCTTTTTCATTGCCATAAATCATTGCACAATCAATGTGACGATAGCCCGCATCAAGAATCCCAAAACGGACAGCATCGGCAACTTCATTGCCTTTTGCCCGCCAGGTACCAAGTCCGACAACAGGGATATTATTTCCGTCATTAAGTGTTATTACTTTTTTCATTACCTATCGAAGACCAATATAGATCCCAAGTGAAATAATTGCAAGTCCGATAAATAGTTTGATACTTATCGCTTCCCCCAAAAGGAAATAAGCAATAATACCACCAAAAATAGGCATTAAAAGATAAAACAGCTGTTGTTGCCACACCGCAAAATATTTATAGCCAAGTATAAACAACCAAAAGGCAAAAAAGTTCACAACGGAAAAAATGATCATTGTCGGAAGATGTGTTCTAATCAAACTGTGCTTAATGGTAAGACTCTGTTCAAAGACAACACTTGCAACTCCTGCAATAAGAAATAAAAAAAACATAGTAATTGCCATTAACGTAAATGGTTGTAAATCTTGGTTTGCTCTTTTAAGAAGAGGAGCAAGAGCACCATAAAAAATAATTGATCCAAACATTATGACAGCACCAATAACCTTTTCCATATACACAGTATACCAAAACTATTGCTTCGTTTGTCATTCGTTCGTATACCAGATATAATCTGCTCACCGATGAAACAACTGTTTACCGGCAGGAAAAAATTTATCACCATTCCTCTTCTTATTCTTCTTGGACTAACCTCTTGGCAAGTTGCCCTCGCTGCAATCTTACTCTGGTTTATTTATAAACAGGATCGCAATAAACTGGCAACGAATGCAGCTATTGGACTTCTTATCTTATTTGCTCTCTTTTTGGGACAGACGTGGTTTTCTGAGCTAACTTCTTCTCCCAAAACGCAATCAAGAGAAACGTCTCAGAATGAGAGAAATAAAACTCATGCAACACAATCGGCAGAACTCAAAAAAGAATCTGTCTTTTCAGCACAAACAGAATCCACAAATCAAGAGGTAACACTTGCAAAAGTAACAGCAGTTATTGATGGTGACACCATTGAAGTAGAGCTAAACGGCATGATCAATCGAGTTCGATACATTGGCATTGATACACCTGAGAGCGTTGATCCACGAAAACCGATACAATGTTTTAGTAAAGAAGCAACAGTGCGAAATAAAAGTCTCGTCGAAAACAAAATTGTTGGCCTCAAAAAAGATATTTCTGAAACTGATCGCTATGGCCGTCTCCTCAGATACGTGTATGTCGGTGATCTCTTCATCAATCAGGCATTGGTGGAAGAAGGTTTTGCCAAAGCTTCATCCTATCCGCCTGACATTACCTATCAGGATACATTACGACAGGCTGAACAACAGGCACGTGATGCACAAAAAGGACTCTGGGGATCCTGCGAAAATGCTACACCAACTCCGACAGCGAAACCAGCAACCATGGGAACCACTGATACTGCGACACAAACGACAACAAACGGCACGTGCCAATTCTCCTGCACTGCTCCTGATAGAAATTGTTCGGACTTCTCCTCACATGAACAGGCGCAAACCTTCTTTACCTGTTGCGGATTCACTGTACAAAACGACCCAATGAATCTTGACGCTGTTGGAACAGGCGACGGTATCGCCTGTGAGAATATCTAAAAAGATTGAATACTAATGATTATCCTAATTTACTAAAAATAATATTGACGAACTGTTCTGTCTGCGGATAGGTCGCTTCTGAGTCAACGTCCTTATTTCTAAATTCCTTTCTCCATTGAAACGCATTATAAATAAGAGGTGCATACTCGGGAAATTCTTTTGCAACCCACTCACAAGCTTTTTTCTTTGAAGTATGTTCACCAAGTGTAATCGTATACAAGGCACGACACATTGTCATAATTACGTACGCCTGAGCTGGTCTCTTCTTTTTAGTATGTTTGACATATTCTCGAAAACCCCTCGCGTATTTTTTTACTCCTTGAATAAATTCTTCTTTCGTACAGTGATCAATAAACGGCTTTGGATCAGAACCAAAAAGTATCACTCCATATTCCTGGACGCAATACCAATTCATCAGCCAATCTTTATTAACTGTTATTTTATGAAAAGGTTCTCCGGGACTGATAGCTGTCATCGGACTTTCTTGGGTTTTAAATGTTTTTAGTGCTTCTTTTGCGAGATATTGTACTTCAATCCGATTATCCCACTCCTTATACTCTTTCGCAAACTCGTCGTGCATCCTTTTCAATGCTGCAAATTCGCTATCAGTTAGATCCGATTCCAAAACAGCCAGCATGTCCAGATCACTGATATCCTTATCAAAATCACCCCAAACGAGTGAGCCATAGAGGTACAAACCAAGAAGTTTATCGCCTAAAATCTCCTGCATGCGGAATAAAAGATCTTTCAGTAAATCGTTAATTTGAGGATCATTTATTTTATCCATAACATTTTGTATTGTATAATATAACTATGAATAACTCCATCCAGGCAATAAATATCAAAGAAAAACTTTCAAAAGTCTCAACCTATTGGGATCCGAAATTGGTTGGCGAAATCAATGGACAGGAAGTAAAAGTGGTAAAACTCACAGGCGAATTTGTTTGGCATGATCATAAAGACGCGGATGAACTATTTCTTGTCATCAAAGGTCACTTAGTCATTCATTTTCGGGATAAAGATGTCCACGCGGACGAAGGAGAAATCATTATTGTCCCAAAAGGAGTTGAACACAAACCTGAAGCACAAGAAGAAGTCCATATTATCCTTATTGATACCAAAGGAACTGCCAATACCGGAGATGTTGCGTCTAAATACACAAGAAAAACCGCTGAGGTAATTTAGCCTCGTTTATATCCCCATTTCTCCCATAGCTTCCTGAAAAAAGGCATAGTTAGTGTGGATAAGACAAAACCTGCTGTTGGAACAATCGCGTTAATCCACGGATCAATATGTACAACAAAGTATAAATATGCGGCAATAATCAAATACGTAAAGATCGCGATAAGAATCTTTCGTGTCAGACTCGTCTCCCACGCCTTATCCGTCTCTACTCGCCTATTTCTCGCTTCAATTTTTTCAATACGATTTTCCAGATCTTTCATAAAAACAGTATAACAAATATTAAAGTTTCACTCTAAAATATGCCTGTGGACCATAATAGATACTATAAAAAGGGTCTTCATAGACGATTCTTCCTTCATATCTTTTCTTAATTTTTGCAGAGTAATCACCGGCGTGTCGAACAATACGCTCCATTTCATCATATTGTCCACTCTCAGCAAGCTGTTGATCCAATACATCCATCATCATAGACCAACCCCCTTTACCTCGTTCCGTTGGGAGAATCATCGTCCAACCAATGAGTGCTGTACGTGATTGTCTTTCCAAAATCTCTTGGTTTGTCATTCCTGTTCCTGCAAACACATTGTCCCGTAAATATTGAATAGACCTATCATCACGATAAGCAGGCACTGCATACGTAAATCCAACAAGGCTACCCACGTCATTACGCAATAAAAAAATTCTTGTTTGCCAATCAGAAAGTTCACTTGCTAACCTAGAATGTTCTTCTTTTAACCGATCGTATGTAAGGAAATCAGCACTACCACCTGCCATCACACGAACTATTTCAGAACCCTTTTGTTGCCAAAACATTCCACTACCTCGTGTCGAGACAACCGTATAGGGTGGTCGTACCAGTTGTTCTTTACTTCGTACAGTAATCATTCTTCTTACAAAGCTTTCCGCCATAGACCGTAATCATAACAAAAAACAACACGCTATTCAAGACTATAGGATTATGTAGTTGTTTACTATATTAGTTATGTGGATAACATGGCTAAAAGTAATCCACTTCCCAATGCAAAAGAACATGCTACACTAAAGATATGGTAAAAAAGATTCTGTATATTGAGGGCGCTGCTGTTTTTATTGCGTCACTGTACTTCTATCATCAAACTGGAGGTAACTGGATTATGTTTGCGCTTCTGATACTCCTTCCCGATCTTTCTATACTTGGCTATCTCAAAAATAAAAAAATTGGAGCCTTTATCTATAATCTGATTCATAATTATATTTTGGCACCTCTTATAATCCTCATCGGTCTCTATATTGACCAAATACTCCTGGTACATCTGGGTCTTATTTTGACAAGCCACGTCGGCATGGATCGGATGCTCGGTCTCGGTTTGAAATATTCGAATAAATTCAAAAACACACATTTACAAAACGTTTAATAAGAATCAAAAAATAATGAAATTACTAAAACCTCTTCTCGTTTCTTTCCTGTTTATAAGCTTTTTGCTCCTGCAAACGAAACCTCTTTTTGCACAGACTGCGGAATCAGTTGCAGAAGCCATTGGATCACTTGGTATCGCACGACTTATCAAAATTGCCGATAAAGACGTCAAAGACGGTAGCATTATCTCAGCAACTAATGATCCAAACGGCGCGAAATTAACTACAGCTGCGTATGATCCGCAAGTAATTGGCATTGTCGCCAGAGACGCGGCAATTTTGATTGAAAGTGAGGATTCTGATGGTCTACCAGTGATCTCAAGTGGCGCTGTTTATGTACTCGTTTCTGCAAAAAACGGTGCTATCAAAAAAGGAGATCTGCTGGCGAGCTCGACAACACCAGGTGTTGCCATCAAAGCAGATCAGGACGGCTATGTGCTGGGGAGCGCACTTGAGGATGCTGACCCCAATCCCAATACAACAGACAAAATCGCCGCGGAAATTAACCTGCATTATTATAATTCCAAACCTGTCTTTCCTGGCTCACTTACTGATATTTTAAAAATTGTCCTTTTGCCAACAAGAGAAGGTCCCTCAGCATGGTGGAAATATATTGTCGCGGCGATCGTACTCATCTCATCAATTATTCTCGGCTTTATGACGTTTGGACGAACCGCAGCAAAAGGTGTTGAGGCACTCGGAAGAAATCCCGCAGCGGGACGAATCATCCATCTTGGCATCATTTTCAACGTCATTATTGTCATCACGATTATAGCGGCAGGCCTGACAATCGCCTTCCTGATCTTGCGGCTCTAACCTCAACAAGCTACAATAAAGATACCATGCTGCCCGTTTTGATCTTTCAAACAGTTGCCTTCATTTTAAATTTAATCATCGCGCTATTTCTCATCTATTACCTCATTTCTATGAGAAAAAAAGCACAGG
>DATIGJ010000190.1:0-2061 GCA_035454765.1 Patescibacteria group bacterium | reverse complement strand
AAAAGACAGCAAAGTGACCAACAACTCATCAGCGGGATCCTTTCAGGAGGAAGGGATGAGGAACTGGCGATCACCTACCTGTTGAAAAGAGATTTTCCCAGGATATCGCACCTGGTAGTTCAGCGAAACGGCAGTGTGGAGGATGCAGAAGATATCATTCAGGAGGCGATAGGCGTGTTGATTTATAATATAAAGAGAAAAGTATTTAAAGGTGAAAGCACGATAAGCACGTATCTGTTTGCCATTTGCAAAGGAATGTGGTACAAGCGCTTTCAAAAATATGTTCGTGAAAAGAATTATCAGTCGAGTCTTCAGGTAGACGATCGGGATGATGATACACCTGAAGTGCAAATACTCGACGAGGAGCAAAAAAATCTTCTTGAACAATTGTTTGATCGTTTGAAAGAAGGATGTAAGGATGTTTTGTTTCGCTGGTCGCTGGGAGAATCTATGGATGACATTGCTAAGATCATGTCTTTCAAGAATTCTCAGATCGCGATGAATAAGAAAAACAAATGCCTGAAGGAACTGCATGAAAGAATGGAACAGGATTCGACTATTGCGTCCCTCGCACAAAGTTTAAGGAACATCTGATTTAAATCGGAAGGCCGTATGGAAAGAGAGTTTACATTCGAAGAAATTGAAGAGTATCTGTCGGGCACACTTGCTGACGAAACTACACTTCAAATAGAGGAGGAGATAAAGAATAATCCTTCCTTTGCGGCAACAGTTGAAAAGCATAGAAATGCTCATGCACTTGTTCAACGTTTCACTGTTGATCAATTAAAGAATAAAGTCAAAAGGATACATGAAGAAACCAAGGCAAGAACAACCTCATCCGTTCCGTGGATGAGAATTGCCGCGTCGTTACTTATCGTTTTGGTTGCTGGCGGATATTTTTTCATTCGAAATCAATACCGTTCTGACAATCTGTTTTCAGATGCCTTCAGCGCATACCCAAACCAATTCAGTGTAATGGGATCCAGTGAAAAAAATTCCTTCACCGAAGGGTTGAATCACTATGACAATCATGAATATGAAAAAGCTATAACGAGTTTCAGCAAAATCGAGGAAGGAAATGAATATGCTATTCCCGCTCAATTATACCTGGGCATCTCCTTTCTGGCTCTGAATCAATCAGAGGAATCGATAAATGCATTAGAGAAACTGATTGCGAGAGAGACAACTTATTCCGATGCCGCCCGATGGTATCTGGCATTGGCCTATCTGAAAAATGATAGTGAAGAAAAAGCAATCAGCCTATTGGAGCATATTGTTCAAATACGGGGATTTCAGTCTCAACAGGCTGAAAAGCTGCTTCAAAAACTAAAGAGTCCCCTGAGGAAAATGCCCGGCATATGACAGTTTAAATTTTTTCAAAAAGATCAAATCCATGGGTTAGGTTTTCATTGCAGGCAGGTACTAACATCCAAAACATGTTAAATCCTAAATGCAAAAAAATGAAAACACTTATTTTAAACTCTCGTTACTTTTTATCGATGCTGTTGGGCATCGGTTTGCTTGTGACCGTAGCCAGCTGTGAAGAGGAAGAATTAGGCTTAGCCAATCCAGGCCCGTCATTCGACATGGCCTTGTTTGAACAAAACATCAAAGATGCGTTAACCAATCATTCAGTTGGATTTGCTTACGCCATTAACCAAAATGGCTTGCTGGAAAGAGAAGGTGCTGTTGGCGAAGCGCGTACAGCGGCAGATGGAGGTATGGATATGACGGTGAACACTCCTATCAACATCGCCAGTGTAAGTAAAACAATTACAACGGTAGCAGCTTTACGGGCTATACAAGACAATCCTGATGTTGATCTTGATGACGAGATTGCTCCTTACCTTCCGCTCACCTGGGAATTGGGTCCCGGTATGGATGAGGTGACTTTTGAAGAACTATTATCACATACCAGTGGGATTGAATTTTCCGGAGATAAAGATGATCAGTCTTATGTGAATTTGCGGGATGTTGTTAAGAAAGGAGTTACAGGTCCTAAAACATATAAGTATTCCAACGTAGGGATTAGCTTATTCAGAATACTTATTCCAAATATTC
>DATIGJ010000189.1:0-2434 GCA_035454765.1 Patescibacteria group bacterium | reverse complement strand
ATTTGTGCCAGCTTTTTTTCGAGATGGGTGAAGATTTGGACAAGTGGGATAAGACCCAGCAGGCCAAAGAGGCTAATACAGCGAGTGTAGCTCAATCCCAGGAAAGCGGCTGTTATGCCATTGCCGATTGAGGAAATATGTTTCCATATCGCTTTGAATAAGAGACCAAGGGCAAAAAGAATGACAATGGTTTCAAAGATATAAATTTGCATGATAAGAGTGTAGACGATGTTTGCATTCGTACTACTTGGCGTCAAAATGGTGAGTGGGCTTTTATTTTCTTCTACAGGGAAGCCGTAATTATGAGAAAAAGTAAAGGGGAGAAGTGCTCCTTTCAAACCGCTTGGATTAACGAGTGTCACTACTATTAGTAGTAAACCGATGATAACGAGTGGTTTGGCAAGTTTTTTTTCGCGAATGAGCGTTTCCAAAACAAAAAAACTATAAATCGCGATGCCGATGATGAAGTAGATATGCATATTGACCCACAGAAGTTCGAGGAGCGGCAAAAGCCAAAGTAGCCAGAATTTTTTTGTTGTTTTATATTTTTCAATGATGAAGAGGAAAAGTGCGATAAAAAGATAGCTAAATAATTCGGGTAAGACAAAAAAGCGCATCGAAAACATCGTAATTCCAAGAAGTGAAAAAATCGTGACCCAGAAAAGAGAGCCTTTTTTGCGGGCAATCGTGTAGACAAGTGCCGCGGAGGTAATTATTATTGCTATTTTACTGATGAGTAATCCTGATAGTCCGAATGTTTTTGCTATAAAATAAAAAATTACCTCAGCGAGCCATTCATGATTAACAATGGGGAAGTCAGGATGGGTATAGGAAAAGAGATTTGTTTGCGGAACGCATAAACATTGGGTGATGAGTTCTCCAAGTTTTAGATGCCTTCCGAGGTCTCCCATCATGGCGAGATCGGTTTGGAAAAGGAGAGTGATGAGATAGAGAAGGGGTATAAACGCAAAAATGATTTTCTTCACTTTTTTAGTATAAAGTAAAGAGAGGTGAAATGCAGTGGTTTTTTGCTTCAAAAACCGTATTGAATTTATCTCGAAGCTGTCAGGACAAGAGTACGTGATCTTTCTGAAACAGGTTCAGAGGTTGAAATCTTTGAAACGGGTCTTTGTAATGGGCCGTGTGTTATACGAGCCATTCCGCGTGCTAATGCAGGTGCAATCGTGTTAGCAGTTGCTTTAATAGGCCACAATACTGGTAAGAATGGAAGAGTCGCTAAACTTACATAAAAATCAGTTAGAATAGCAAAGGTACCCGCTCCATATTTGCCACTTCCTAACGGAGCCTCATGTCCACGTCTATTTATTTGATCGTTATATGCAACAGTAAGGGGAAAAAGTGCAGTTGCAACACCACGTAGCCCACTCCTTATAATCCCACGCCGACCAGAAGGATTCTCTGGAAATCCGATTGCTTCTCTTAAATATCCAACAGGATTTGTTCTTTCTAATGACATATATGAAACTGCTTTATTGTATCCCATAGCAGTTTGCTTGTCAAGAGAAGATTTAAAAATCTAGATCAAAATGGTCTAGATCGGAGATTCTTTCCCAGAAGTTTTTTTATATAGTATTTATTTGCAGTTTTCTTGTATCCATGCTTTATCAATATCGGAAGCAGCGAATGTGATACCTCGATACGAAACTGTTTTTTTGTCCGTGGACCAGGATTCCGGACAGATCAAGAGAGGAGTAATTCTTTTTTCATTGGGAAATTGCAACGTGTCCATGATTCCTAAAAACACATCGTAGCTAATTTCATTTGGCTTAGTCACCTTGAGAGTAAGACCAGCTCCTTCTGGTCTAGTGATATAAGCTGTGACAAGGGTTACTTCATTATTACTATCCATTGTCGGATATACATATGCCGCACTTGATGCTGTTTTTTCTTTAATAAAGCAGATGGGTTGTCCCTTCACTGATAGGAAGCCACAAGCTGGATCCGCTTCTTTACTAAATTGTTCTCGCGACATAAATTCACCCTGAATTTCTCCGGGTTTGTTGCCACTCATACGAAGGACAAATTTTTCAGGATTCGTCTTATCATTTTCCAGTTTCCATGTTTGGGGATAATGGAAAAGATATCCATATTGACGATCAGTATACGTTGTCCATGGCGTGGTATCTTTCGGCTGAGGAGTTGGCTGAATGACTGAAGAAGTACCAGGAGTCGTACTAGTAGAGGGCTCTTTTTGTGGAAGAAGGAAATAGACAACTGCGGTAACGATGCTGGCGATAATAAAGAGAAGCAAGATAACGAGCCCTAGCAAGTGAGATTTTTTTTGTACAACTGGAGTTTGAGGCACTGGCTGTTGCGGTGTTGATGGTACTGTTTGATTCTGATCCATTTTGTCCATTATTTCATAAAAGAAAAATAGTTGTCAAACTTTTTATTTAACCGCTAAGTTTATCTT
>DATIGJ010000188.1:0-7454 GCA_035454765.1 Patescibacteria group bacterium | reverse complement strand
GTTGCAAAAGAAGATATGGGTAAAGTCATCGGAAAAGAAGGAAAAATCATTCGTGCGATCCGCAATATTATGAAAATTAAGGCAATGAAACAGAACGTCCGCATCAACGTATCTCTTGCAGAAACCTCAGAGGAGTAAGTATTTAGTATTTTGTATATAGTATTTAGTATAAAAATGAATACTTTATTATATATACTGAATACAAATTACTAGATACCAAATACTATCCCATGAAAATCTCAATTCTGACACTCTTTCCTGAAATGTTTGCAGGACCTTTTGATTATTCGATTGTCAAACGAGCAAAAGAAAAGGGGCTTGTGGAAATTGAATTTATAAATATTCGCGATTTTGGTGAGGGCAAGCATAAAATCGTTGATGATACGGAATACGGAGGAGGAATCGGCATGCTGATGCGGGTTGACATCATCCATAAAGCAATTCAAGCAGCAAAAAACTCGTTCTCACAACAATCAAACAATGAAACAATCAAACAATCCGTCGTTTTATTAAGTGCTGCGGGGAAAACCTTTAAACAAACACAAGCGAAAGAATTCTCGAAATTGGACCATCTTATCCTAATCTGCGGTCATTACGAAGGCATTGATGACAGAATCAAGAAATACATTGACGAGGAAGTTTCAATCGGAGATTTTGTCCTTACTGGTGGAGAAATCCCCGCTATGCTTATCGCTGATAGCGTCACACGACTGATCAAAGACGTCTTACCAGAAGGTGCCACAGAAGATGAATCGTTTTCAGAACAAAACGGAGAAAAACTTCTTGAATATCCTCACTATACCAAACCGCAAGAATATGATGAACAAAAAGTTCCTGAAGTTTTGCTTTCCGGTGATCATAAAAAAATAGCGACGTGGAGACACCAACGAGCAAAAGAGCGAACAACTGCTATTCGTCCTGATTTACTTAAAAAAGAGGAATAAAAGAACCAGACTCAGAAGACACTTCCACATTAATCACTTCCTCTTCAATATGCCGCCATCCTGCAAACTCAGTAAGCAACTCAGCATCTTGTTCGGATATATTACTCATCGGTTTATCATCTGTAAACACAATGGCAGGAAAATGTTTTTGATAAAATTTTACGGTAATTGCTGTAGAAAAAGCGTCTCCATTGATTTCAGTCACCTCAGCAAGCGGTACTTTACGATTCATTTCACGAATAAAAAGATTAACACCATGGACGTCTCCTGATACAAGCACTGTTACCTCAACAAAAGGGAGGATATTCTGATTTTGAGTTTTCTGTGCCGACACCGAAGCAATCTCTCCAACCTGAAATGTATAATCTTCCAACGAAACACCTGACTGAAGAGAAGCATCAGTAAGAGCAGCAATAATTGAATCAAAATCCTTTTCAAACGGTAAAGCTGTTGTTGCGATTTCAAATTGATCTTCTACTGTTTGTTTTTCAAGGGTAGTAAAAAATCTGATATTTTGATTAATTGTGTCTATCCGTTGACGTGTAGCGACGACTTCATTGGTAACGGAAAACCATCCTTCAATTTGAGGTAAAACAAGTTGAAAAAATATATTGCTGCACGCAATAATAATGAATACGATAAAAAATAGCTGAAAGTATGGTGAATCTTTATATCTATAAAAGAATAATTTAATATTGCTTTTTCCTAATTCGTCATTCATAAGATTTCCATAGTAATTGTTGCTATATAAGAACCCGTTGTTTCATTGTAAAGAAATTTTGTTATTAATGTTTTTGAAAAAAGTTCCTCCTGCTTGCTCATATCAACAATATTCGTAAAAAACGTATCAAGTGCCAACAACGACGCACTGGACACGGTCAAGGTAAATTCTTTTTGCTGTACTACTAATCCTGTGACCGTAATCTCAGACGGCATAATCGAAAGAAGTTGAGATAAAACCGCACTATAATCACTCCTTGTAGAAAGTACCTGTTTACTTGCCTGTAAACGATCAGTTATTAATGCTAATTGCGCCATATCTGTATGATATTCTGAGATATTCCTTTTTGCCTCTCTTTCTTGCTCCTGAAGTATCGGAAGAGGAGATAGCGCAATTAATAAAAAAAGGATAAAGGACAAACCGGAAATACCAAAAAGCACACTTAACGCAATGACACGGACAACTCTAATTTGCCTAAGACTCGCACTTACTGTTCTAAGCCGCTCTCCACCAAGAAGATTGATACCTTTATTCATATTCTTTCAATGCAAGACCAATAGCGCTTGCATATTCCGCTCCATATGGTTGCAGAGCATCAGGGACGCGTTGAATATTAAGGATCTTCCAGGGATTCGCAATAACAGTTTCAAGGCCGATTGTTTGGACAAGAAAAAGATCAATACCAGGAAGCCCTGCACCACCACCTGTCAACAAAATCTGAGACAGAGGGGATTCACTTTTATATCGAGATACATAAAACGCAATCGCTTTTCTTACTTCTGCCACAATTTCTGTTAAAATAGGTTGAATCGCTTTTCCCACTTTTCCACCGAAATTCTTATCAGATAACCCATAGACTTTTTTGTATTCTTCCGCTTGTGTTGGACTAAGCCCGAAATCTGTCGCAATCGCCCGGGTCATAGCAATACCACCAAGCGGAATTGAATAATTAAACACCATGATCCCGCCTTGAATAATTGCAAGAGAGGTGCTCAAAGAACCAATATGCATAACAAGTGACGTTGGGGCATTTTTCGATGAGATTAAACTTCTCACGACAGAAATGATTTCAGTTTCTATTGATGCAACAGATAACCCTGCAAGTTCAATAATTGTTTGATATCGTTTCACAAGTTGTAATGGCGCAGCGACCAATAATACTTGCATTTTTTGCGAAGATGTCGCCTCAAAGGGCCGACGCAGAATACTCCAATCAAGCGTCATTGCATCAAGTTGTGCAGGGATATATTGCTCTGCTTCCCAATAAATCGCATTTGCAATTTCTTTTTCTGAAAGGGCAGGCATATCAAGCACTTTTGTAAATACTTGTCCTTCTGGAAGAGATATGTTGACACTATTTGTGGTAATTTTCGCCTGTGTGACATATTTTTTGATAAATTGCGCTATCTCCTGATGATCAAGAACAGATTCCGACTGCAAACCGATCGGAGGACTGGGCGCAAAAAAAGCGCTAACGTATTCGAAAAGATTATTTTCACGACCAAGCCATGCAAGTTTAATTGATGATGTTCCAATATCAAGACCAAATGAATTACTTTTCATAGCATATAATGATATATTATCTCGGTGAAAAAAGAATAAAAGGAAACATATGAACAGGTATTTTCGGATTTTCCTGAAGGACAACGAGTTTTCTTTGTGTTGTATCCGCAGTTCCTACCGAAGTAATGACTCGCGCCTGAGATGGAAGCATCCTACAGTTACCATTTGTCGCATTACAGCCTCTTACAGCGATCGGAGTCGCCGCATAAATTGGAACAATACGCATAATGAGTCCTGATGCAACTGTTACGGTTTTTCTATACGCAAATTGCTTATTATTTATAGTTCCTCCACCACTCGGAATGGTTTCAAAATTATTGATCGAAGAGCGCGCAGCACATGGGTCTACAGGAAAATGCGCCGCCTGAGGACTTGCACGGGTTCCATTTAAGACGACAATATCAAGAGCAGCCATTGTATTTGTTTCTTCACTGGTAGTGCAGGTATCACTCGCACTTCCCCAATAAATAGTAATATCGCCAGACCACGTATTTGTATATCCAGGGTACGTCGAAAGCCACACATCAGCAGCATCATCTTTAAAAATAGGATTACCATTATTCAGCAAGATTGAAACACCCGAAACAGTAGCAACAGACGTATCAAAAGAGGTATTATTGACAAAATCACCAGTAGTACCTGTTGTGCTTTTCAATGCCTTTTCTATTCCTGCTTCAGCAGCAGAAAAAGCCCTTTGCGAATTCTCTTCCTCTGTCGTGGTACGAATATCAGTAATGGTACGTGTTGCAAGAGAGAGACCGATTGTCAAAGCAATCGTCATTACCAATACGACAATAAGAAGAATTTGCCCCTCCTGCATTTGCTTTCGCAAAACAAAAGGATATTGACATCCTTGATGCATTCTCATGTATCTTTATCGTAACAACCACTGATACGCGTGTCAACCTAGTTGGAATAGTTCCTCATAGTCACAGATGATTGAAAAGAAGTACTTGCTTGTGTCTCCGCACCATCAGCAACCGAAGATGGATACAAATCATAACGAATCGTAACTGTAGGAGGGTGATTTGGAGAAGATTGCATACAACTGAAGGAGCAATTAGCAACAACGATACGACTTGTGTCAACTAAAGATGCACTGTTTGATGAAATAGTACTTGCATCGCAACTTAAAACCGTTATTCCATAATCTGTTCCAGATGTAATGACAATAAAATTCTGGGTAGTAGGGGAGGGACCAAGACAACTAACCGGATCCTCCAAACTTGCTGCATAACGAATTTGATTTACCATTTGTGTCATTGCGGAGTCACCGCTCTGCCTAAGTAAACGAACAACTTCTGTCTTTCTACTCAACCGAAACGTGACGAACAAAGAGCTGATAATAATAACGCTCACTGTGATAAAGATTGCGCTCGCAACTAACAATTCAATAAGAGAAAATCCCCTGAAGGATTTGATATTTGATCGTTGATATTTGCTATGTAACATTTTTTATGGTCCAGCCACAGGCGACGTCGTCGAAAAACAAGAATTCAATTTACTGGAATGACAATACGTTCCATCCGAACATTTCGTACTTGTCCAGGAAACAGTCACCAATATATTTGCGAAATTCACACCACAACCATTATTTTGTGTAATTGTTACTGATCGAATATATTGATCATCAATGTTGGGCACCTGACAGGAAGCAACAGCCGATCCCAACGCTGTCTGATCTTTGGCAAGGCAATATGTACCAGTATACGCTGCAAATCCAGTATAATTACTATTTCGGATACTTCGAGCTACTTCAAGCCCTTCCTGAGTATATTTACTCGCCTGATTTTGATCTTTGACAAATGCTGAATTATTCAATGAAGAAACACTCAAGAAACTTACCGAAGTGATGACAATAACTGCCACACTTAATGCAATTAATACCTCTATCAATGTCTCACCTTTCATCGTCATTGTACTGCAATAATTCCTGCACTATTTACGGTAATCGTTTTTGTCTTATCATAGCCAGTAATGACAACCGTTCCTGGAGCAGGTGTAGCAGCGGCTGTTCCTGCACCAAAGCTAATCACCGGTGTTGTTGTTGCATCAAAAAGAACCGTATCAGGCAATACAGAAGTTTGCAACACATGCTGTGTAGCGGTACCACAAGTAACACGTAACTCATACGTTGCACCCGACGGAATAAAGGCAACCTGATAACTTCTCACTGCTTCCGTTCCACAATCAACTGGCTTTACCTGTGATAAGGCTCGTGACCGAGCCAGCTGTAACATTGCCTCAACATTGGAAACAGCACTGTTATAAGCTTGATTTTGACTATACGAAAAAAATGAAGCCATACCTGTCGCTGTAAGAATACCCATAATGGTAAAAACAACCAACATTTCAAGCAATGTAAAACCTCGAGATAATGAAATATTTGACTGCTGAATCCAATTCAATCGGATATGATTTTTGACGTTTACCATGCTTTATGGGTTTGTAACCGTATATGACCAATTTGTGGTATCCCCCTCACAATAGGTAGTGTTATTTGTGGCATCTTTATTTATGTCAGTCGTATTTTCCAAACAAGCAATGAGCTGATAAGTATTGAAGGTCAATCGTTCATAGTTATACATAAATTGTCCGGTATTTCTAGGATCACAGGGAATCCGTTGTAAATACGTAGCAGTCCCTCCCACCAACGAGGAACCACAGGCCGGTAACGAATCAGGATACGTGTCCTGATCTGCTCGATATAATTCCAATGCTGCCTGTAATTGTGTCAAATCGGCTTTTCTTTTTGCATCATTTGCTTTTTTGAATTGCTGCACGGGATTTACCAAAGAAATAACAACAGATGCAGTGACACCAATCAATGCAATAACAAGCACAATTTCAATCAAGGTAAATCCCCGCAACTTTTCCATACAATTTATTATTACTCTTTTGGGAAACGACTTGCAACCCTTTTATCCAAGTAGTAGCCGAAGAACAAACTTTGTTAGATGATCTCCCCACAATAAACAGATGAGTGTACCAAAAACTAAAAAAGGGCCAAAGGGAATTGTACTCCCTCGCATTTTCTTTTTATGTAATAAAACCAGGATCACCGCAACGATTGCGCCACTGACAAATGCCATATAGAGGCCCAAAACAATACTGGGAAACCCAAGGAGTAACCCCATCAAAAAAACATAGACAACATCTCCAAAACCCATCCCACGTCCTCGAGTAAGAAGAAACAAAGCAAGGAAAAAACCAAAAGCGCCTAAAGCGGCAAGGAAATGGTTTTGTATCATGTTGTTTGTATTAAGTAGTATGAATAAAAAAGTAACAATCATTGCGGGAAACATAATCGAGAAGGGGAGTATCCCATATTTAAGATCAATAAAAAACAACACAATCAGCGACGAAATAATAAATAGATAATAAAAAAGCTCAATCATATACATAATACTTACTACTTGATACATACTACTGACATGCAAAGCAGCAATAACAAATAAACTGCCAGTTACAATTTCAACGATTGGATAAAATAAACTCAACCTCGCACCGCAGTGTCGGCATCTTCCCCGCAAGAATAAAAAAGAAAAAATTGGGATAAGATCCAGTGCAGTCAATGTTTTTTTACAATGATCACAATGAGATCTCCCTTTACTAATATTCTCACCGCGGGGAAGCCGATCAATAACCACACCCAAAAAGCTGCCAACACATGTCCCAAAAAGAAAAATTAAAAAATAATAAATAATCTCCATAATTTTGCACTTTTAACTTTGCATTTTGATTTTCTACACTCCCGTGTGAATAATATCAACAGCCTGCTTGCTTTCATCAACAGGTGTCGCCTTCAGTTGTTGTACTGCTGCCTCCGTCGCAATTCGTAAGGAAAAGGTAAATGTTGTTCCTTTTCCGCGTCCTTCTGACTTTGCCCAAATTCGTCCACCATGTAATTCAATAATGGACTTACTGATATAGAGTCCAAGACCTGTTCCTTGAATCTGCGAGTTCGCGCCGTAAGATTCTGGAATCATGCTAAATTTCGCAAATAATTTATCAATGTCTTTTGGATCAATGCCTGTCCCTGTATCTGTCACCAGTGTTTCAATCAGCATTTCTTTTTGGACAAATGTAACGGTTATGGTTCCTCCTTGAGGGGTAAATTTCATCGCATTACCGATCAGATTAAATAATACCTCTTTTATTTTATCCGTATCAGCGATTACCTGGGGAAGTGTAGCTCCTTGTTGCATCATCAGATGAACACCAAG
>DATIGJ010000187.1:0-10489 GCA_035454765.1 Patescibacteria group bacterium | reverse complement strand
ATTGGTGTTGCCTGCAAATGTGGCGAGGGGGAAGGTAGCTGTTTGTGCTGCGACATGAAGAGAAGCAGTAGGTGCTGATGTTCCGATACCCAAGGTACCAATATGGGTGAGTGTCATCTCAGCTGTGCCTGCGCCTGTGGTGGTGACATCCCGTTGCCATTGGAAGCCTTCGCTGTTGGCATCAATACCGAAAACGAGATTCTTGGAATTTCCTGAGTCGCTAAAACTAAAGAGCTGATTGCCAGATGCATTGTTGCGAAGCTCCAAATATTGGCCTGACGTGCGTCTGAAAAAGCTAGAGAGGATACTGCCTTGCTGGATATCAAGTATTCCTGTGGGATTCGTGGTGTTGATACCGACATTGCCGGATTGCGTAATGATAAATCTGTTGCCGCCTGAAGAGTTCGCTCTGAAGAGATCTCCTGATCCACGATTATCAACGATCAAGGCCGTATCAGAGGTATTGCCTGAGATTGAGGCTACAGGCGTCGCACTTCCATTTGCGGACCCATAGACGTGGAAGCGGGCAGAGTCCGTTGCGACTCCGCCAATAAGTAAGTCTTGTGTCGTGATTTTTTGTGTGATGGCACCGTTTGTTGTCTCCCACAGTTCATCACCGCCGGCGCCACCATCGTCATCCTCACAGAGAATAAGGCCATTTGCATCAACGGTTAATACGCCACCGTTGGCAAAGGCAGAACAGTTGTAACTGTTAAAATAAATATTCCCGTTCTGCGCCACTGTAAATCGAGAAAGACCGGAGGAGGAGGCGGTGAAGAGATCTCCAATGGTATTGTCTACAACGAGTCCCGCGAAAGAAGTGTTTGCAGCAATTGAGGCGACAGGATTGGTGCCTGCATTAATAGCACCGTATACATGGAATGTTGCACTTGCCGTTGAAACTCCGCCGATGAGAAGATCCTGTGTGGAAGTTCGGGGGAAGATGGCGCCTGCTGCCTGTTCGAAAGGACTTCCGCCATTGGCAACGGGAAGGATGCCTGTCGCATTGGCGACATTGAGGTTGCCTGAACCGTCGATGATTGTTGTTCCATTAAGGTTAAGCACCGTATCCCAGCCCGTACCGATGTTGAGCGCAGTTTCTGTCCCAGCGCCTGCAGTAATACTTCCGACGTTAAGTCCATAAAGCGTTCCGGCACCAACACCTGATGCCGCGACATTAAGCGCAGCAGCTGTGCCTCCTGTAGTAATACTTGAAGGAGTTGTCACATTGAGACCATAGGCATTGAGTGTGCCATCTGTCTGGGTGAGTGCTGGAATTGTCGCGTCAAACGCAGCAAAGGTTGTCGTGCCACCGGCGCCATTCTGATTGATGCCTCCACCAGCCTGGATACTAACACCGGTAAGTTCTTTCAAGCCTGATGTGTGGGTATTCGTTGCTCCAGGAAGGGTGAGATTAGTAGCAGTTACATTGGCATTGGTTGCTGTGACATTGGTTGAGAGATCAACCGCGATAGCATTCAGTGGGGTAGTAGTGGAGAGTGTTTGACTTGCGCCGTAATTAAGATTAAAGATAGTTCCAGACTGGTTATTGGCGTTGATATATTGGAGATTGGCCGTTGTGACATTGGTGCCCACCAAAGTGAGTGCAGTAGTATCAGTCTGTGGAGTGAGCGTTAAGGTATCCCCAATGGTATTGGACGGATAGACATTCCCATCTTCATCAACACGGAAGTAGACGTTTGAACCGGAACTATCAGTCACTTGAAAGATGTCATTGGTGGGAGAGGCAGTTGAGGTTTGCCTCACAATGAGACCGGTAGTATCTTGACCAGTTGGCGCGATGGTATTGGTAGCAGTTGCTGAAGGATTGGTAACAACACAGGTCGTACAGGAATCACCGGAAATCGTTCCCCAGACAGGCACACCGCCTGAAACTTTCAAGACATAATCATCGGAACCACCAATTGCCAATTTGCTTAAAGTATTTGTTGCACTGGCGTAGAGAATATCACCTGTGGCATATGTTGATTGTCCGGTACCTCCGCCAGTTGCCAGTGTCACACCCTGACCATTGATGACAGGCGTACCATTGACCCGAAGGACCGTATCCCAGCCTGATCCCACATGGAGTGCAGTTTCATCACCATTACCGGAAGCTGAAATAGTGGCAATATTCACCCCATGCAGCGTTCCTGCACCGACACCGGTTGGGGAGATAAGAAGGCCATTAGCGACCCCACCTGTTGTAATACTTGAAGGTGTGGTAACAGCAAGACCATTGGCTGTCAGGCTTCCTTGGGTTTGGGTGAGAGCAGGAAGCTGTACGTCAAGATTGGAAAAGACAGTTGCGCCTGCACCGTTCTGGTTGATCCCAGCTCCTGAGCCAAAGTTGACTTGCAGTCCACGAAGATTGACCGTTCCTGCAGCATTGGTATTGGTGACTGTTGGAAGCGTTATTCTTTGACCGGTTACGTCTTGGTTTGTTGCAGTTAATTGACCGTTGTTGAGGTCAATTACCTGACCAGTCAATGCTCCAGTAAGGGTTTGTGTCGAGCCGTAATCAATAGTGAAGATGGTACCCGATGAGTTATTCGCGTTGAAATATGCGAGATTGCTGCTTGTAACATTCGTACCAGTAAGGGTGAGACTGGTAATATTTGAAGCAGGAAGGATTGAAAGTGAGTTAACACCGGTTATATTATTTGAATCATCGATGATGATACCTGAGTTTTGGAGTTGCTTACCTGTCGTTCCATCAAAGCGGACGAGCGCGTGGTCAGTTGAAGAGCCCGGGCCGATAACATCACCGTTACCTCCAACCCCTGCACAATTACCGCTGGATAAGCAGAGAGTTCCATCAGCGTCAGGGAAGACAATACTTCTGTTTTGTGTTGCGGCGGAGGTGAGTGTTGTCGTAAAGGCAGAGCCACCCATCATTTGCAGTGTGCCGTTTTGGCTGATAACAAATCGTGCCATTCCCGATGAAGCGGCTTCGAAAAGATCACCTGTACCAGTATTATCAACAATAAATGTAGTATCAGAGGTATTGCCTGAAATTGATGCGACAGGTGTTCCGCTTGAGTTCGCTGAGCCATAGACATGGAAGCGGGCAGACTCTGTTGAAACACCACCAAGGAGTAGATCTTGCGTAATGATCTTAGGAACAAGCGCACCATCAATACTGTCCCATTTATCTGTGTTAGGAAGACTTCCGGGATCGATCCAGGTGAGTATTCCTGCGCCGTCGGTTTGTAAAATATAATTTGAACCTTCACTTCCTGGCCAGGTGTAGGTAATACCATTCAACGTTGTTGTTCCTCCAATACTAAAATTACCGGAGACACCGGTTACTGAATTTAAAGTGGCTGCGAGCTGGATATTCGCCTGTCCAGACGGCGATTCACCCACGTCAAAATCACCACCGAGGAAATCAAGAGCAGTAATTTCGTCAGAGAGAGAAGTACCACCTTCGAGCACTTCAAGACCGGTAATGCCGGATGATCCACCAGAGGCAGAAATGGTAATTTTTTTATTTGATGTATCAGTAGAGAGAGTAACATTAGAGCCAGCGGCAAGTTCAAAGGTATCGGTATTGGAACCAGCGGAGAGTGTGGTGCTATCAATTTTGATAGAACTGAAGATGTTTTGAGAGGAGCCGGTATCTGCATTGGTTATTGTGAGGCCATCAATTTCAATGCCTTCACCAGCAAGGAGAGCTAGATCGCCAGTACCACCACCGAGAGAGGTAACACCTCCGCTTGCAGAGATGACAGGGTTTTGGGGGTCACCCGTTACTGTTATATTGTCGCCAGCGACAACAGAGTAAAGGATGTTTGGAGCAGTGAGATTCCCTGCTACAGAGGCGGTTTGGAGCATTTCGACAGGGATATTAATGCGAAGGGTGAAGTCACGTGCTTGTGTTGCAGCCTGGAGCACTTTATTTTGGTATATAGTATCTTGTATTTGGTATTTAGTATTGAATGGAAGATGTGAAATGAGTGTTTGTATTGGGAGTTTTGTGATTGCAAGGAAGCCACCAAAGCCGCCAATCACGACAATGCTTGCGAAGAGGCCTATGGTAATGAGGGCAAAGCGGGTGGGGAAGTGGACGAATTCAGGTGAGAAGCGGAATTTGTTATTGTAATTATTATTGTCATCGCGAGGAGCCCCGCTGAGCGGGGCGACGTGGCGATCTCGTCCCTCAAATTGAGATTGTACCCCTCGGGGCATCTTCGACTTCGCCACTTCGTGGTCTCGCAATGACGAAGAAGTTACACTCGCAATGACGGGAAATGATGATTGCTCTTTTGTCTCTTTAAGGCCTTCTAAGTCTTTAAAGAGGAACATTTTTTGGTTGGTTTTATCTCTTAGGGAAGAAATGATTCCTTTTTTCTCCCAACGGCGAAGCGTTTTTTCAGAGATACCAAGATGGAGAGCTGATTCTGAAAGAGAAAGGTGTTTCGTTTGTTTAATTGCTTCTTTGCGGGTCGCTGTTTTTGATTTCTTACCGGTCAATGCATAGATTGCTTCTACTTCATACCTTCGTTGATTGCCGACGGTTCTGATTGGCGCTATTAATCCTTTTGTTTCCCAACGGCGAAGCGTTTTGATAGAAACTCCCAGGAGTTTTGCTGCTTCATTGATTGTGAAAAATTGTTTTGTCATCGGGCAGCTGAGGGACAAAAATGGACAAATATACCCAATTTAGCCTCAATTCATTATTCACAGGTTTTTTACAGGATGTCAAGGATTTTCACGGAAAACGGCAAGATTGACATGTTTTGATATTGTTATCAAGTCGTCAAATAGAAAGTCAAAAATGTTTTACTGCACCCCATGATCAGGCTTCGGCGGCGGTTGACTTGATGACTTTTGACTTTACGACTTTGTTGGAGTTACTATAGAGGTATGAAGAAAGTTTTTATACTTATCTTTTTTGGTATTTGTTGCTTGCTCTTGGTACCCAGCATCGCTTTCGCGCAGACGATTCAGGTGTCTCTCGGTGCTGCCGTTCCCGTGCGGATAGCTGAGGAGAATGTTCCGGACGGATCCATAATTAGTAGTCAGGAGGGTGGTGGATTTGTTTTATCAACGATAGAATACGATCCGTTTCTTTATGGTGTTGTTACTCTTGACCCCGCGCTCTATTTGTATGATAAAGCTGCTGAGGGGGAGTATCCTGCGGTCAGTGAGGGGAAAATTTATGTTCGCGTCTCAACAGCAAATGGCAATATCGTACGTGGTGATGCGATTACTTCTTCAGAAATTCCTGGTGTCGGCGTAAAAGCAACGGATAATGGCTTTGTTCTTGGCTATGCAGAGGAAC
This sequence comes from Patescibacteria group bacterium, assembly GCA_035454765.1. GTDB lineage: Bacteria > Patescibacteriota > Microgenomatia > Levybacterales > UBA12049 > DATIGJ01. The sequence goes on along the minus strand of DATIGJ010000187.1, from coordinate 5,202 downwards.
CTTATGAAGCAGCAAGTCCGGATGATGAAGGAAAAATCCTTGTGACCATTGATCCCCATTTTGCTCAACTCAATAGTAATATTTTTAACACATTGACGTCTTTGCCTCGTATGACCTTTTCAGCAACGCCGTTGAATTTGATTAGATATTTTCTTGCGGGACTAGTCGGTGTGATCTCGTTTTATGTTGGTTTTCGTTTCTTTGGTCGTGCATCGCTAGAGGGTGTTCAGGCAATGGGACGTAATCCACTAGCGAAACAGGCGATTATTTTTATGGTTGTCATCAATGCCGGACTCACGGTTGGTGTTATGTTGATCGGACTCTTTGTATCGTACCTCATCCTCGTTATTTAGTGAACAAGTTTTTTGTGGATTTTAGTTTCATTTAAAACTTCTTTTTGGTCGTGTAGGTAAGCCATGTTGATAATCATCAGTTAGTTTTGTACGGATACCATCTGCAAAAGCAGTTTTCATTTTAGGATCTAATACTGCCTGTCTTACTGTTCGTCTGACAGCTCCCTTATCTGACCAGCCTGTTGTTGTCGTTTGATGAAGAAGTGCATCAACAGTATATATTCTTTTTCCAAATAAACCTAATGGTGAATGAGTTCTTCTTCCTTTTGTAACCCAAAAAGGTTGACCAAGACCGTGAAATTCGTCAGTTATACTACGTTGTACAAAAACTTGCATTTCTGTTCGATTTTCCCCGTGAATAGCGGGATCGAGTGGTTTATGACCATCGAATTCAACCCGTGGATATCGTTTTAATGCATCTATCATATAAATAAATTATATCATAGGACATCAATAGAGGTCAAATTTGTCTCAGTGGCTCTAGTTTACGATCCACCAATTAAATTTGATATCTTTCGTTACTGTTTGAGGTATTTGGACGGTAAAAGATGTTTCAGTTTGTCGGGTGACATAGGGAGTCACTCCCTGCGTGTTGGAGGTGGCGGTGATATAGACGAGTGAATCGCTTTGCATATAAGGACTGACAATCGTTCGCTCCCGTTCATTGGCCGTGATAACTGCTTCACCAGCAGAGCCATCCGCTTCTGTTGTCGTGAATGAGGTATCTGCTTGGGCTCCTCGTATGATGGTAAAGGCTTTGGCTGCAACATTTATAAAATTGCCTGCTCCTGAGGCCAGAATATCCCCAGCTTGGTTAATGGTGAGTACCGCACTTTGTGATGAATCATGAATCATGAACAAAGAATCATGGGTATTTTCGCCGGTTGTACCGAGTTGCACCACGACATCCTGTCCCGGGAGTGCCATGATTTTGTTTGCTGCCAGTGTTCCTCGGATCTCAACATCCTTTGCGAAGTTGGCAGAGCCTTCGACAAAGAGATTACCTTGGGTATCAATACGGACGAGATCGCCCATGAGTGAAAGATTGCCTTGTCTAAATGATTGCAGTGAAAGGTCAGCACCGATCGTATTGATGCTTGTTTGCGATAAAACCATCGTATCTGCAAGTCTGAGGTTGTTGCTAATGGCTACGTCGGTAAAACTACTGCCCGCAAGGGAGAGGAGACCGTTATCAAATTGCGCTGGTAGTCCATCGGGGTACCTTGGGACAGTGGGGGTGGCGCTGTTTGAAGCAATATTGTTCATACCTGCGGCCAGTGTAGCGAGTTTGTTATCTAAGCCGACGATCTCATCTGCGATGAGTCTGCCTGCACGAAGGGTGCCACCGATAGTTGCTTCATTTGCGGCAAGTATGCCTGAAAAGCTTGCGTTACCTTGATTATCAATCGTTGCAACTGCTGAACCGGATGCGTCAAGTACGTTTAAACTATCGTGTTCAAATTGTAGTGCGATTGCATCATTCTCGGCAAGCGGACTGATGATATTGGTTTTGATCCGATCGGCTTCAATAATCGGGGAAATAAGCGCAATTTGATTGATGCCTGATTCTTCGATTGCTTCATTGACGATTGCGATGATATATTCCCTGAGTGTCTGCTCGCCGATAGTGATATTGTCTGTAGCAACCGAGAGCGATTGGACGCTCAATATTTGAGCTTCAATCATGCCTGCTGTTATATTCTCAATTATACCGTTGAAGACATAGTCAGAAAGTGAAGGGGCATCAGGTGCCTGGGGGATAATATCTCCTGACTCGTTGAGTGTTAATGCTGGATCATAGAAGTTGATGTTAAGTGCTATCTGTACCATGCTTGTCTTACTATCAACAGGAGCTAAGGCATGACCGATTATGGTTGTTTTCTGTGTCGCTTTGACAACACCTTGTGAAGTCACTGCCAGAGGATCTCCTGAAGCGATTGTAGTGCCTTCAGGAGCGACTTTTACCGGCAGTTGGCCAACAATACCAACCAGCACATAGTCAGGATCATCAGCACGGTTACCAGCGCCGACAAATCCTGCGGTTGCTGAGACGACACCAAGCAAGGGCTGCGTACCCGTACACTTGGTCACGCCTCCGCGAGAAGAAAGACAGACCAAATCTCCCTGCTCAAAACGTTCGCTAGAAGAGGCTTTTTTGTAGTATTCTGCGTAGTCTGCGTTATTGGTTTTATAGGCGATTGATGCTGAGGAGCTTCCGGTGATCTCACCGAGGATCTTGCCATCACCACTTTTGAAAAGAATAAAGCTATTATCAGTACCAGGCGTATTGTTGCCAAGTTTAATTTCTAGACCGGCTGCAGTATTACTGGTGTTCGTATTCTCAATTTTTGCGACAGCGTCATTTTGTTGGCTGCCTCGTACGTTCAGGCCGCCATTTGCAGTGAATTTGCCTGTGGCGCTTACCGTGCCGACGAGGGTAGTTGCTCCCTGCACTTTAAGGCTATTGTTAATCAGTGTTTGTCCTGTTTCGCTTCCAAGCGAAATTGAGCTTGCATAGGATCCGATTCGAAGATCAATAACATGGGTATCAACAAGAGAGAAATAACTGCTTGTTGTATTTAAACTATTGCCGTTGACAGCAAGATCACTGGCAAACATCCCTGATCCAGCTGAATTAAGCGTAAATTTAGCAGTACCGCCACTGCTGGCGCTAATGATATTTCCGGTTGAGTTTTGGTTGATAAATAAAGCTGAATGCGTTGCAGAGGAGGTAGTGATAGCCACAGAGTCGGCAATTTCAAGTGCTCCTTCTATTCCAGATAAGCCGATATAGTTTGTTGTATTTTGAATAGGTTTTTGAATATCCACAAAGCCTGCACCATCAGGGGAGAGAACGACATTCGTATTGGAGCCAAGACTTGTGGTCAACGTAAGTGTGTAGCCCGCAAGCGTGAATTCACCACCTGTTGCCTCAAAGCGTGGTGAAGCAGTGCCACCGATGGTCAGGTCTCCGCCTGAATCAAGCGCGAGAAGGACATTTTTTGTTCCTGCGGTGGGATCAGTAATTGGGGAAAGACCCTGCACTTTTTCAGAATCCTGGCTATAGGCAACCGTGGCAATCTGTTGTCGTGGCTTCAATTCCTCATCGTTACCGATACTAATACCTAAGAATAGCGATGGATTATCATTGAGAATGCTTTGTGCAATGGGTTGCTCCTGTCCAAGGAAGGTACTGAAGTTACCATTACTGTCCGGCTGAATTTGTTGGGTTTCCTGCCAGAGCATTGCTGAGCGTGATGCGGTGGGGTCATTATACAGCCCAAACCGCAGGTTTTTTTCTGCGGTTATTGGTACGTTATTTCTGTCTGTCAGCCTCCCTTCAAAGGCGATCATACGAGGCGGTGAGGTGCCAGCTGAGGCAACTGCTGGAGAAAATCGTGGAGTCTCAATAAGTGCTTGATAAATCACCAGGCCAAGAATGGTCGCATAGATAAGCGCAACACCAAAATGGAGATAATGGACAAATGCATAGGAATGATAGCGTTTATACCACGCAGGTCGTGTGTGTCTGATGTGGTGGAGAATTTTTCTATGTGCGGGAAGATTTGTTGTTGCAATCGCCATTGGTGCATAGAATGCTTTTGGTAGATTCCGAATCTGTGAGAGATTGGCTATTGGTTTATTGACAACAAAGTTATCAATCAGAGATTGTGTTTGTGATGTTGCTGTTTTGAACCCAGATTCCGCTTGTTCTGCGAGAGTTTTTACTGGCACAAATACTTCACTTCCTGTTTGCTTCCAAATCAGGTATTTTATCGCCACGAGGGATTTTGCTACAGGATAAATTATTAGCAAATCAAAAACGTGATTGCTTAACTTGTGTAGTTTTTGTAGCAATCTGAGAGGAGGAAACGATGAGTACTGCTTGCTTTGTTGGTGACTTTCTTGATCAATCCCTTGTGAAAATGTTCGCAGTGCTTCTTCGGGGGTTTGCTTTTGATCTTTAGTTGGATCAAGGGCTACGTGAGAAATAGTGAGAGAGTTTTTGATGAGCCCTTCATTTTCTAACCAATGCAGATATTTTCGAAGCGAAGAGAGCTTTCGATTGACCGAACGTGGCTCAAAACTCGCATCATACAATAATCTCGATTTATACTCTTCAAGAACCTGAGCGTTGAGTTTTGCGAGAGGATTCTGTTGTTCATCCAGTCCTGTGACATTTTCAAACCAAGTAGTGAATTGCCTTATATCTACGAGATAATTTTTGATCGTTGGCTTACTCGCATGAGAGGTGAGGAGAAAATTAATAAAGGCCTTACTATGCCATGTATCAATCTGCTGATGAGATGCAGCTTGATCTGCTTGAAAGGGGTTGTTTTCAACAAAGCCCTTGAGGAGAAGAAATTGATAAAACTTTCGGAGAGATGAAAGGTAGCGCTTCAGTGAGTTTGCAGAGGCAACATTTGTTGTTATCATGCTTCCTGTTAGAGCGTTTTTATATTCTTCAACAACGATTTTTGTCACAAGTCGGGGCACAAATGAACGCGCGTATTTGGTTTCAAACCATCTGAGAAACTTTCTTATGTCTGCAAGATAGTTTTTCACAGTTAATTTGCTCGGTTTGTTTTTGTCCTGGAGAAGATGTTGATGAAATTGATTAAGTAGTTCCATATCTCAGAGAGTGATCCAGCTTCAAGATTATACCGATTATACGGTTTATTGACTGCTATTAATACAATACGGGACAGCCGAATAACTTGTCAAGAGAACAAATCAGTACAGTTTTATGCGTAGCCTCGTTCTAAGGCTAGAATAGAGGCTTGCTTTGTAGGTTTTTGAGCTCTTTGAGGCGTGAAAATAGCTAGGAAGGCGGTAATAAAAGTCGAAA
>DATIGJ010000186.1:0-2167 GCA_035454765.1 Patescibacteria group bacterium | reverse complement strand
AAATTAAATAAAGCAGAACTTGAAGGTGTTCTGGCTCACGAACTCTCTCACATCAAAAATTATGATATCCGCCTTATGGCAGTAACTGCTGTCTTTGTCGGATTTATTGCCTTGCTGACTGATTTATTCTTTCGACAACTTTGGTGGGGAGGCATCGCAGGACGACGCAGTGAAGGTGGCAACCGCGCCCAACTTATCATTCTTGTGATTGGTATTATTCTTGCAATTATCGCTCCCTTTATCGCAATTATGCTACAACTTGCCGTCTCAAGGAAGCGCGAATTTCTTGCTGACGCATCAGGGGCACTCCTCACCCGTTATCCCGAGGGACTTGCCAATGCACTTGAAAAAATTTCTGCCGATCCCCATCCGTTAAAATCCGCAACCAGCTCGACAGCACATCTATTTATCGCCAATCCCTTCAAGGGCAAGAGTTTCAATGGCTGGCTGACCAATGCGTTCTCCACCCATCCACCGATTGAAGAACGGATCAAAATTCTTCGGTCAATGTAAAAGTTGACAAATTTTTAGTCCTATAATATAATCCGCTTTATGGCTAGTCCAGATACAAGTCCATGTGTCGCAAAAGTGACGATAACTAGAGATGGAGCACTGCTCACAGGAACGCTTAGATGCTTGCCTTGCCCTCGCGCTTCCAGCACTGTTGTTTGTGGTCCAGACGCAGATCAGTCAGCAAAAGGAACAGCAATGGTAATAAAAGAGGTATTACGTGCATGCACAGGAGCTGCTCAACGTAGAACGGGCTCCGCCAAAAGTTAACTTTAGTGATACAATTATATCTGTGATAAATGCGTTTCTTATTCTCTTCGGCAAATTCTTTTCATTCGTTTCCACACTTTTAAATCTTGGCTCTGGTAGTACGTGGCCTGGACATATTGCATTAAAAATAAATCCTCACTTTATTAAAAATTTATTACAAAACAGTCAAACAAAACTCATTTTTATCGCAGGAACAAACGGCAAAACGACCACTGCTTCCTTGGTACAAACAGCACTGACAGAAAACGGAAAAACGGTCATCCAAAATAAATCAGGTGCAAATCTTCTGAACGGCATTGCTTCCACACTGTTAATGAATACAAACAGTTTGGGCAAACTTACCACAAACTATGCAATTTTTGAAGTTGATGAGAATACTCTCCCTCTTCTTCTCAAACAAACTACACCTGAGAGTATTGTTCTCTTAAACCTTTTCCGTGACCAGCTGGACAGATACGGGGAGGTAAATACAATATCTGCAAATTGGATAAAGGCACTCTCCCTGCTTTCGGAAAAAACAACTCTTATTCTTAATGCCGATGATCCGCAAATTGCACATCTTGCAACAGCAACAAAAGCTGCAATTATCTATTTCGGATTGCAACAGGCACAGTTTAATAAAACCAAACTCCAACACGCAGCAGATTCAGTTTATTGTCCTCATTGCGGATCCCCCCTTGTCTTTGATGCCCTTGCGTTTTCCCACCTAGGAGATTGGCGCTGTAGTACGTGCAGTTTTAAACGACCGCTTTTGGAACAATCATCATTTCTTATCTATCCGTTACCCGGTCTTTATAATAAATATAATGTTCTCGCAGCTGCTGCAACACTCAAGCACCAAGGATTATCAGAACAACAAATTAATGACGCCTTCACCGATTTCACTCCTGCATTCGGACGACAGGAAATAGTAAAGTACAAAAATAAACAGCTCCAGCTCTTTCTTTCCAAAAATCCAACAAGCTTTAATGAATCTTATCGAACAATTCAGGAGCTTGGCGGACAAACGCTTCTTCTTGTCCTTAATGACAGAATTCCCGACGGACGCGACATTTCATGGATTTGGGATATTGATGTCCATGACCTTCACAAATTTAAAAAAATTATTATCTCAGGAGACAGAGTCTACGACATGGCTCTTCGAATAAAATACGACGGGTATACCAACTATGAAACCTTTGAAGATCTGTCAGATGCGATTCATGAAGGTGTTAAACTCATTAATGATAACGAAACACTCTTTATTCTTCCCACATATTCGGCAATGCTCGACGTAAGAAAAATAATAACAGGAAAGAAAATTTTATGAAAAAAAACTATACACTAACTATTGGTTGGCTTTACCCGCAACTCATGAGTACCTACGGAGACCGCGGTAATATTACAA
>DATIGJ010000185.1:0-4176 GCA_035454765.1 Patescibacteria group bacterium | reverse complement strand
ATGCTGCTATTCTAAGATAATCATATCGGCGTAATGCTTCGTCTCTTGCCTGTGGCTTATGTATTGACTCTGCTTCTGCCCGTTCCGCTTCCAAAAAAGTGGATATACGTGCACCAACAAGTTTTTCCCAGCCCCTTACTTGCCCTGCTGCTCTGTCTGCTCCACCTGTTGCATCTATTCTTCTTGTTCTTCCTGCAGCACGATTTTCTTCTACAACTCTTCTTACTTCTTCTCTTCCTTCAGGGGTGGATCGTAATTGCCTTCCTATAGCTAATCGTTCTCTCAAAGTTTGTGCTCCACGGGCGCGTGCTATTTGTCCTCTTGCTCGTATGTTTTCTATCATTCCCATATTGACGAAATTATACATCTGTTTTCCTCTATGTCAACGGGCTGTTTGAGGTCTGTAAAGAACTACATCTTTTCAGGAGCTTTGATACCCAAAAGTGAAAGGCCTTTTTTGAGCGTTTCTCCTGTTGTCTGCGTCAGCGCCAATCTCAACGCACGCACGTCATCTGCGGCTTTCAAAATTGGTGACTTTTGATAGAACAAATTAAAAGCCTGCGCTAATTCAAAAAGGTAGGTGCACAACACATTTGGAGATAATCGTTCCGCAGCCTCTTCAACAATTTCAGGAAATCTCGCAAGTAGCCGCAAGAGCTGACGCTCTTCGTCTTCTGGCATAGTGCTTAGCGCATAGTGCTTAGGGCTCTTTGCTCCGTGCTCCGTGCCCTCTGCCTTGCGCAGGACACTTCTCGTCCTTGCATAAGTATATTGAATATACGGTCCGGAATTCCCGTCAAAACTCACCGATTCATTAAAATCAAACGTGACATCCTTCCCAACACCCGATTTGAGAAACGCGTATTTCACCGCAGCCATCCCTACCATCTCTGAAATCTGCTCTTTATCCTCCACGTCATCTCTCACCAATTCTTTCACTTTTGCTTTTGCTTCGTCCAGAAGCCCAGCAACAGTAATAACATTTCCTGAGCGACTTGACATTTTTCCTTCAGGAAGCCTCACCATCCCATGAAGCACAGGATGTGTCTTTTTCCCAAGCTCAGGATGCACCTGCCGCAAGGCCTCAACAAGTACCTGAAAGTACGGGGCAATTTCATTCGCCGTGACAATATATGACGCATCGTAGGTAAAATCTTCGTATTTCCACTCCGGCAAACCCAATTCTTTTGCTTCATACGTAGGTAATCCAAGCTTATTGATAAAAACACGATTATGGAGTCCCTGTGATTCACCTGGAAAAATAACTGCACCTTCACTTTCAACGAATATTCCTTTCGCAATATTATTTTTGACCAATGTATAGCCTTTTTCTCCGGCAATACTCTCAGGATAGTATCCGTCAAATTTCGTTCCAAGGCGACGATACAACACTTCAAAGGCCTCCAAACTCCATTTCCTTCCTAAAACATATAACTGATAGACTTCATCCAATTCTTGCTCATCAATCACTTCTCCCTGCCGGTAATCAACTTGTGGTTTCAAACCCTTTTCTTCTTCCCACATTTTCTGCGCAACAATATAGATAAGCTTATTCAAATGCTTCACTTCTTCTTTCACGCCGTCATCTTCAGCATATTTATTTGAACCCAACGCATATCCCTCTCCCAAAAACTTTACCCTTTCTTCCAACGACCTCTCTTCGAGATCTTTAATCTCAAATCCTAAATCTTTAATTTTTTCTCGCAGACCCCAAACAGATTTCGCCACATGCATTCCGACATCACCAAAATAATCTGCCCGCCACACTGTCGCACCATTGGCTTCAAATAATAGACATAATGACTCTCCAATAATATTACTGTAGAGATGTCCTATGTGAAGTTCTTTAAAAGGATTGGGGTCTGTATATTCAACAGCAATCCGTTTTCCGGTAATCTCATTGCGAAGAGTCGAAGACGACGAAGCAATCTCATCCAGCAACGCCTCCTCCTTAACCCAAAAATTAATAAATCCAGGACCAGCGATTTCGACTTTTTCAACAAAATCCAACTCTTGAAACTTTGCTTGTAATTCTTGCGCTAATTCTCTCGGATTCTTACCTAAGTTTTTCGCCGCGACCAGAGCAATATTCGTGGCATAGTCTCCATGCCTCGGATCGGATGGATAGTCAACAGACGGTACGACACCCTCTAAGCCGACCTCCTGAAGCACTTTTTGTAATTCTGCAGTTAATTGTTGTTTTATCGTCATAAGCTTTTATTTTATTTTTGAAATTTGAGATTTGATTTTTGACTTTTCTATTATACCACCCCTCCCCTTGCATTTCTTAGCAAATCTTGGTACTCTCGACCTATGAAGGTTCTAATCATTGATGATGATGAGGCCATGATAGGGATATGGTCAACAGTTCTCAGAAACGGAGAGATTGACGTTATTACCGCAGGAAGTGGCAAACTCGGCCTCGAACTCGCCGCAAAAAATCTCCCTGATTTTATCCTCTGTGATCAGATCATTACCGACATGAAAGGAAACGACGTGTTGAAACAACTCAAAGCAAATCCGGCAACTGCCAAAATTCCTGTCGCGCTTGTCTCCAATTATTCTGAACCGGAAATGATGCATGAAGCAATAGAAAGCGGCGCGATTGATTATATTCTCAAATACCAAATTGATCCGTCAGATCTTGCCAATAAAATCAAAACACTTCTTCATGGTACCAAACCATTAAACCCTGCACCCGGACAACCGATTCAACAACCAGACGCACCTTTGGCGACACAAAGCACCCCTTCTGTAACTCCTGCCTCACCTGCACCGACACAAGGCGCACCGGCAGTGCAACAACCAACACCAACAACCCCACCAATGCAACCTTCACAAACACCACCATCTCAACCGGCAGATCCAATGCAGGCACAACCGATCCAACAACCAAGCACACTTCCACCTGCTCCACCAACAAATCCTGTTCCGACAGCACCAGCAGAGCCAACAATTACTCCACCAGTAAATCCACTTGGTGTCTCCCTCGACCCCACGAAACCCCAATAAGTGAATCAAGAAGCATGAATCACGAAGCACGAAAATAAATAATATAAAACCCATGATTCATGATTCCTAATTCATGATTCAAAACTATGAATAAAGGCTATCTTTATTTACTTCTCGCAGCAGCAAGCTACGCTTCTATGGGCGTACTTGTCCGTGCCATTAGCGTGGACACTGGCCCCTTATTACAAACTTTTCTCCGTCTCATTGTCGCATCACTGGTCATAGCTTCATTACTTATCGCGAGGAACAAATCATTCACGCTGAAACATAACGAAGATTATCCGATGATTATCCTCATGGGCGGAATTGGCTACGCGCTCCAAATTATCCTCTTTACCCTTGCCATTTATCATACGACCATCGGCAACACACTTTTTCTTATGTCCGGCTATCCCATTGTCACCGCCCTCCTCGCCTATCTTTTTCTCAAAGAAAAAATTCACAAAAATCTCCTAATTGCATTTGTCCTTCTCTGTATCGCTCTCTTACTGATTTTCCAACCAGGTGGCACCGGCACGTCACTTCTGGGTAATCTCTACGCACTTGGCACGTGTATTACTTTCTCTCTCTATGTCATTTGGAGTCGTATTCTGTCAAAACGTGGAAATGCTCCCGAAACAATTACCCTCTGGAGTATCGCAATCGGCGTCGTGGTAAGCGGGATCGCTGCAGGGGTGTTTGAAACAATCACGCTTGATCTTTCACCTCAGTCATTGATCTTTTTGGTTCTGTTTGGCGTACTGAATGCAGCAGCCTTTACCTTCATCAACAAAGGTTTCGCATTGGTTCAAGCCACAACGGGCACGATGATTCTCATGTCAGAGCCCATCATCGGTTCCCTCCTTGGCCTACTCATCTTTCACGAAATTCCAACAGTCATCTTTTTGATCGGAGCAGGAATACTTCTGTCCTCAGTCGCTATTGCGATTAAAAAATAGTCTTGTCTTTCATTATCTGCTATACTCCCGCCTACTATGGGCAAAGAAGGTGACATTCCTGAAATTCCTATGGAAGAACAGGTAAGAAATGAACTCCTGGATATCCAGAAAGGACAGCGCCAACTTACTGCTGCGGAAACAGCTTGTTTTGTCCGCGTTCTTGCAGAAGTAATTCCCGCGGCATCACTTCGCGAACTCAAAGCTATTGCGACACAACGAGTACCAA
>DATIGJ010000184.1:0-8525 GCA_035454765.1 Patescibacteria group bacterium | reverse complement strand
GGTTTGCACTTGGCGATGCTGAGACTGGTATTTGGAGAACAAAAGTATTCTTACTTTTTGCGCGTTATTTTTTGGCAGGATATGTTGTTTTTTTAGGATTTGCCTTTCAATCAAATGTTCCATTTGTTGTTTTATTTTTTGCACTCTTCGCATATCTTTTCTGGTCTGTAAGAAAACATGCTCGTTATGTTACCGCAAAAAGATCTCTTACTATCCTTCCAAGACTTCAGTTTACTGCTGATATTGCGGTGTTGGCTGGAACAGTAATAGGTATTGTGAAATTTCTTTTTCGGTTTATTAAGGAACAAAAAATTGTTTCAGGATGTATTGCTCTTTATATTGGTTTTGTCGTTTCGGTTTTGTCTTGGGGTGTCCCTAATAATCTCCATCCGTTTACATATCATATGGATGAATGGCACCAGTTGATGGCATTAAAGGCGATGGTAAAACATGGTACGACAACGATTGCCGGTTCTGCTGAAATTCCTTTTGTGTATCCGCTTCTCAGTGGTTTGTATCTTATTCCTTTTGTATTATTTCATTTTATTGATCCATTTTCTTTGAAATCTCCTGTTGAAAATGTGGTCATGCAGGGGAGGCTTTTTGAAATTTTGAGATCGGTAAATATTTTGTTTGGTGTCGGTAGTATGATTCTTGTCGCAAAAATCGCACGGGATTATTTGAAAAGCAATGGTGCTCTTGCGGTAGTTTTTTTCTCCGTTACGCCAATTTTTCTTTTATTATCAACGTATTTTAAGTATGATATTTGTCTGCTTTTCTGGATTATTCTTTCCATATTTTTAATGCTCCGGTTTGGTAAATACCCAACACTAAAGAATTATCTTTTGGCTGCAGGAGCAAGTGGTATCGCAATGGGGACAAAATTCAGCGCTATTCCTCTGCTTCCACTTTTACTATTTGCCTATTTTTGGTTTTTACCGAAAAAAAGGAATGCTTTTAAAGATATTTCTCTTGGGTTGATGGTATATGGCGTGATATTTCTACTTGTTGGTGTGCCAAGTGTCTTTATCGGAACGGCAAATTATGGTCCGCTTTTATATTCAAATCTTATTGACAGTCCAAGTACTACCAATAATCTCATACTTCAGTCGCACTGGTTTACTTATTTGGTTGGTAATCAATATCCGTTATTATTTGGGCACTCAGCGCTTCTTTTAACGGCATGTGCGTCCTTTGTTATTTTGTATTTTGTAATACTAAAGAAACGTTTTGGAGGAAATGAGAACAAAGCTATTATCTTTCTTTTTGTCTGCTTCATCCTGTTTTTTATTAGTTTACTGCCGCTGAAAATATGGGCGACGAGAAATAGAGCGCTTGTACTACTGCCTTTTCTTGCATTGTTATCATCATGGTTTATTGCCTATATTTACACAAAGGGTCAGAAGATCTATAAATATGGATTCTTACTTGTTATTGTTGGTTTATTAGTTGTGCAGATCTATGAGACTGGTGCTTGGCTCTATGCAAAATATCGTGTTGATATTCAAAAGGAATCGTCACTTTGGATTGAAAAACATATTGCAAAAGGGACTACGATTGGTGTTGAGGAAATTGTTTTATATCAAGGATTGCCCAATATTATCGAAAAAGAGTTTTATTTAGAACAATATAAAAAACCGCATAACAATAAGTATCGTTATGAAATTATGACGAGTGATATGCATACATTACCAGCCGTGGTCGTGATCACCGATGCAGATGTCAGTAGACAACTGTATCGTCAAGCGTCAAAAAATGATGTACTGAAGCGACTTGAGCGCGATGGATATAAGAAGAAGAAAGAATTTGTCCCTGATGTATCCTATCTGTTGCGTTTTACTGATACGATCTCTTATTATCTGGCAGGGAATGCAGCAAACCCGACGTCCATAACGATTTATACAAAAGAGTAATTATTTGATTCTTGTGCCAACTACAATAAGTGAGATGCCAATCGGTGGGCGAATGATTGTTTCAATAGCGCGAAGAAGCGGAACCAATTTATCAAACAACGCGACATGATAGGGTTGTAAATGAATCGTTTCTTTATAGACTTTATCACGGATGTACCAGCTGATTAGTCCGACAAAATTAAAAAAGTAAATCTGTTCGATTCTATAACCTGCTTTCCTCATTTTTTTAACAAGTTCCTCTTTTTCATACCGACGAAAATGTCCTAAGTCTTTATCAAGTTTGGTAAATGCTCTTTTTTTTGCGGGTACAAGAAGCACGAGCTTCCCACTCTTTTTCAGCATTGATCGCATCGTATGAAGGGCAGTTGTATCATCTTTGATGTGTTCAAGAACGTTGATGGCAAAAATAGTCGTGAAATAGTTTAAGAATTTTTCTTTTGGTTTTTTTTCGACATCAATCGTGTGTACTGCAACATGTTTGTGATTGGCAAATTTTTTCTTGAGATTTTTTACGAGACCTGCGTCATTATCGGAGAGATGGAGTGGACTTTTTTGAAGAAATTGTGAAGAGATGTTACCCGTCCCCGCACCGATTTCGAGTGTTGGGGTGGTGATATATTTTTTAATTTCGTCGGAGATCCATTTGTTATAATTTTTTGCTTCTTTGAGTACTTCAAGGGTTGAGAGACCTTTATACTTAATCATATAGGGGAGAGTATACCATAAAAGCGGAATCAGGTGATACAATATGCTAGATGGGATATACAAGAGATGCTATACGGGGAATTTCCTGGATGTCAGGGTTTCGTGCAGTGACCAGAGGAATGGCATTTGTAAAAATTGCCGTTCTTGCCCGCGTTTTGTCTCCTGCACAATTTGGTGTTTTTGGTATTGCATCGTTGGTGTTAACGTTTCTTGAAGTTATCACCGAAACAGGGATCAATGTATTTCTGATTCAGTCGAAAAAGACGATTGATGACTATATAGATTCTGCGTGGGTTGTCTCAATTATCAGAGGGATCATTATTTCTCTTCTTTTAGTTATTTTATCTCCAGTTATTGCTTCGTTTTTTAATACACCAGAAGCCTTACCAATTCTTTTATTTATAAGCATTGTTCCTTTTATTAAAGGATTTATCAACCCGGCGTGTGTGAAGTTTCAGAAGGAATTACAGTTTAATGCAGAATTTTGGTATCGAACGGCGATCTTTTTTGTAGATAGCGTTATAGCGATTGTAATAGCGTATTTTACTCATTCTGTGTATAGTCTTGTGTGGGGACTTCTCGCGGGGGCAATGATTGAAGTTTTGCTTTCTTTCCTGCTTTTTCGGCCAACACCACGGCTTCATATTGAAAACAATTATTTCATGGAGTTGTTTCATAAAGGGAAATGGGTTACGTTATCCGGCATTTTTGGTTATTTTACTGACAATGGAGATAATGTTGTTGTCGGAAAACTTTTGGGCGCGTCAAATCTTGGTTTGTATCAACTAGCGTATAAAATATCTATTTTACCAATTTCTGAAGTGTCGGATGTCGTCAGTCGTGTGATTTTTCCTGTCTACACAAAAATTGCGGAGGATAAGAGGCGCTTATGGCGGGCATTTGTGAAGACCAATATTTTTGCGTTTTCTGCATCATTTACGCTGGGAATGATTATCTTTTTCTTTCCTGCGCAGATTGTTCTTATTTTTTTGGGAGATAAGTGGCTTGCTGCGGTTCCGGTATTACAGGTGCTTTCAATCTATGGAGTCTTACGAACTATTGCCGGGCCATCTTCGTCACTCTTTCTTGCCGTTGGAAAACAACAGTATGTGACGGGGATGATTCTCGTTCGTTTATTAGCACTTGGTGTCACAATTTTTCCTTTAATCAGTCTTTATGGATTGGTGGGAGCTGCGTATGCTGCCATAATTTCAGTATTGATTGAAACACCAGTTGTAGTCTATTTTGTGTATCGTGTATTTGCTAAAAGTAGATAACACTATTTTTTGAGCGATTGTAATTTACACAGGAAAGAATGTCCAAAGAGAATATTGAGAGGAATATATTGAGAAAAAGGAAAGAATGCAATGAGGAAATTATAGAGCCTGGTTCGTAAACTTTTTCCTTCTTTTACATATCCTGGCTCCGCTGTAATAGTTATTTTCTTAAAGAATGGTGAGACGAGTTTATAGAGTGAAAAATAGTTTAATTCATTAATATGTTGTCGTTTCTCTTCCTTTGTTCTGGGATCTTTTGGTAATGACTTATAGACAATGTTTTTTATTTTTTGATCAATCCAGGTAAGGAATGTATTTAGTGGATACGTATAATATTTGTAGGTGTAGGAAAGTAAGATATTATTTGAACAAGTTCGGATGAATACTTGTCCATCTTTTTTGAGCACTCTGCTTATTTCCTGAAGAGCTTTTTTTTGCTCTTTTTTGTTGAGATGATCAATCGTATCAATGAATAAAATAAAATCGAACGAATTATCTTTAAAATGTAAGTTTGTTGCTGCCATTTTATAGAATTGTGTTCTCTGTTGAATATCCTTTTTTTGTTTTTTTTGGATTCCTTTTGCGATAGTAATTGCATCTGAAGAATAATCAATCGCGGTAACGGATGTGACTTTTTTTGCAACGTAAAGAGCCGTATCACCTCTTCCACATCCTATTTCCAATACGGTCATGGTTTTTTTGAGACTGAGACGGTCAATCATATTTTTTACCTTCGGGTGTAGTTGATTACCGCCACTTTTTTTAAATTCCTCAGATCCAAGACAAACGTGATAATAATAATTTTTATCAAAAACTTTCGAGTTGATACTCATTGCGCTATTGTAAAGCACCTTCTTTGACTTATCAAGTCAGGAAAGATGGTATAATGTGGTGATTATGAAAATTGTGATAGTGCTTCCAACATTTAATGAATCACAAAATCTTCGTATCCTTCTTGAGAATATAAAAAAAGAAGTAAGAACTGCTTACATAATTATTGTTGACGATTCATATCCGAAAGAAAGCCATAAGATTAAAAAAATAGCAAGTGATTTTCAGCATGTAGAAATTATTACGAGAGAGAGGAAGCTTGGGAGAGGAAGTGCTGTTCTTGATGGATTTAGACATGCACTACAAAATAAACAGTTTCGTTATTTTGTTGAAATGGATACGGATCTTGCACATGATCCGAAGGAACTTATTCAATTTTATGAAAGAATCAGAAAAGGGGGAATGGATCTTGTTATAGGGTCTCGATATTTGAATGCAAGTAAAATTGTTGATTGGCCGCTTCGTCGTCTTGTCATGAGTAAAATCATTAATTTTTTTCTTAATCTCTGGTTGGGATTGAATCTACACGATTACACAAATGGGTATCGTATGTATACTCGTCGGGCAGTAGCGTATTTAGTCAAGACAGGTTTGCGAGAAAAAAATTTTATTGCACTTTCAGAGAGCGCTTATTTATTAAAAAAACAGGGGATGAGGATAATGGAAATTCCAATTACTTTTACTGACAGGAAACATGGTATTTCATCTGTCGGCAGCCGTGAATTGTTTCAATCATTACTCGGAGCTTTTCGTATCAAATTACGGTCTATAATCCACGTATGAAGATTGCAGTATTTCATGAATTACCACCAGGCGGCGCACGAATTGCTGTGAATGAGATTGCAAAACGTCTTAAAAAGAAGCATGCGGTAGATTTGTATGTTGTTGATGAACAAAAAAATCCAAATGAAAAAAATTTTTACAGCACAATTCATTTTTATCAATTTATTCCAAAAGTATGGGAAGGAAATAATTGGAAAATACGAATCTATAAAGATACGATAGAACTATTTCGACTTTTTCTATTGAACAAAAGAATTGCTGAAGATAGTAAAAAAAATCAGTACGATTTGTTATTTGTTCACGCATCACGATTTATTGAATCGCCATTTATCTTACGGTTTCCAAATGTACAGAAAATATTTTATTTACATGATCCTCATGACAGATCAGTGTATGAACAAGATTTAATAACACAAACAAAAAGTGATATATTTAGACGATTGTATGCATTTTTTAATCGGTCCATAAGAAAAATGCTGGATAAACAAAATTTAGATGGCGCTGATTTTTTTCTGGCAAATTCTCGATTTACACAAAAAATGTTTCAAAAAACGTATGGTAAGAAGAGTAGTGTTGCCTATTTAGGAGTGGATACTGATTTTTTTACACCGAAACGTGTTGAAAAAATTTATGATATTTTATATATTGGTTCCCGTCAACCTGTTGATGGATATGATTTATTGACACAATCATTAGGCTTGATGAAGCGACAACCAGCGGTAAAAACAGTTTTTTTTGAGGACGAATGGCTCTCTCGTGAAACTATGAGAGATCTTTATAGGAGGTCAAAAATAGTTCTTGCATTAAGTCATAATGAGCCTTTTGGTTTGGTTCCTTTGGAGGCTATGGCGTGTGGGGTCCCCATTATTGCACTGAATGAAGGTGGTTATAGTGAGTCTGTTCTTGATAAGAAAACCGGTTATTTAATATCAAAAAATGCAAAAGAATTAGCCGAAAAGATTTATTTTCTTTTAACGAACAAAGCAAGTCGTGAAAAAATGGGAGTTATTGCTAAAATATATGTAGAAAAAAATTGGAATTTTGAGAAAAGAGTTACTGAGCTAGAAAACTTATTACAAAAAATTATTTGATATGGTTTCAATTATTATTGTTAATTATCATGTTAAAAAAGAGCTTTTAGCGTGTATTGCATCAATTTTTGCTTCAAAACCGAAAACGAAATGTGAAGTTATTGTTGTTGATAACGATGAAATTAAAAAGAGCAAAACAGATATAAAAGAACAGTTTCCGCAGATACGATATGTCCCAAATGAAAATAAAGGATTTGGTCAGGGAAATAATGTTGGTGCATCAGTAGCAAAAGGGGAATTTCTTTTTTTTCTCAATCCTGATACTACCATCGAAAAAGGAACGATTGATACTCTTGTTTCCTATCTTAATAATCACACGAAAGTAGCGATTGCTGCTCCATTATTATTGAATATGGACAGGACGATTGTTCCGTTACAGGGTGCTCGCACATTGACACCGTTTCGGGCAATGTTTTCTTTTTCTTTCATTTCTAAATTTTTCCCAAAAAATCCAGTAGCAAAAAAATATTGGTATGTTGATGAATGGAATAAGCAATCAGTAAAAGAAGTTGAATCAATTCCTGGAACGGCGTTTATGATCAGGCGTTCTCTGTATGAGAAGATACGAGGATTTGATGAGAAGTTTTTTTTATATTTCGAAGAACATGATCTTTGTAAAAGAATATTAGATTTAGGATGGAAGATCATTATGCATCCGAAAGCAAAGGTGCTTCATTTTTTGGGAAAGAGTACCACGCAATCGAAGAAAAATATCAATTCTATTTTCCAACGAAGTAGATGGTATTATCTCAAAAAACATTTTGGTTTCATGCAGGCAGTCCTTGCTGAATCCGTATTACGGACTGGAAAATATACAGCTTTGGTAACCATGTTTTTGGGAATAGGCGCTTTTCTGAGAGTGATAATACTTGACAGTACCATGCCTTTTATTGGTGATCAGGGATGGTATTACCTTTCGGCACGTGATATGGTATTGACGGGGGAGATACCTTTAGTTGGAATCCCATCAAGTCATCCGTGGTTGCATCAAGGAGCGCTCTGGACATACCTGTTAGGAGGCTGGTTTTTATTATTCGGGTTTCATCCGGTGAATGGGGCATATCTTTCGGTAGCGCTTGATGTTTTGGCAACATTTTTTTTGTATAAATTTGGTTCTGCATTCTTTTCGCGTCGAGCAGGCTTGATAAGTGCCGCTTTTTATGCGACGTCGCCGCTTGTCATTGCTAATGCGAGAATGCCCTATCATACCAGTCCAATTCCTCTTTTTACAATTTTTGCTTTGTATTGTTTTTATAAATGGATTTCCGGAAACAGTTATTTTTTCCCACTCCTGATTTTTTTACTTGCAGTATTGTACAATTTTGAACTCGCAACATTTCTCTTATCCATGGTTGTCGGTCTTGTTTTAATTTATGGACTTTTGAAAAAGAAACAATGGGCTAGACAACTTATAAACAAAAAAATAATCATACTTAGTATTACTGGCTGGATTATCGGTATGTTACCCATGTTGTTTTATGATGTCACCCATGGTTTTCCACAAACACTCGTATTTCTTGCATGGATAGGTTATAAGGCGCTTACAACAGTAGGGATTATTTCATCGCAGGTCGTTTCTTCCGGATCATTTCCTTCTTTATTGTCCTTTTCTGCTGAACATTACACGCACCTGATGTATCCTTTTAGTAATGTTATTGTTTTGATACTTTTTCTTTCGACATGTTTGTTTTTATTTTTTCAAAGAAAAAAGAGAAATATTTTAATGCTTCTTTTTATCAATTTTTTTCTTATCGCTGGATTTTTTGTTGCAAAAACACCTTCAGCAGCATATCTTCCTCTCTTATATCCGGGACTTATTATCTGTACTGCATTATTGTTTAATTGGGGGATAATGCAGGATCGTCTGAAAGCTTTTTCTCTAACCTTCTTAGCTTTGATTATTTTTTTTAATTGTTGGTATGTCT
>DATIGJ010000183.1:0-2909 GCA_035454765.1 Patescibacteria group bacterium | reverse complement strand
CCCAACTGCTGTGCAAGTGATCGCAGTGCATCAACAACCGTTTCTGAAAATTCGGTGACCTGTTGAACAATTAATTCTTGATTATTCATATCACTTATTATTATACAGTTTTTCCGCTGCTTGTAACTCTTCTTTTGTATTAACTCCCCGCCAAAATAAAGATCCGCCTTGTATTGTATCAACCCGTTCGTGATGCTCAATAGCCAAATCAATAAGACTTGTCACATAATACTCTCCTGTCACAGAACTTTTTCTCAGTTGTGGCAAAAACTTTCTTAAAAACGAAACTGAAAAAACAAAACACCCAGGATTTATCTCCTTTATCATTTTTTGTTCATCGGTCGCATCTTTTTCTTCAATAATTGCCTGAATATGTTCTTGTTTATCGCGAATAATTCTTCCCAAACCGTATGGATTTTTTTGTTCAAGTGTCAGAAATGTTACTGCGTTACTTTTTTGTTCATGAAGAAAAAAAAGATTTTCAATTACAGAAATATTTTTTTCTGCATAGAGAACAGCATCATCACCATAAGCAACAAGAATATCGGAAATTCCTTCAGGCATTTCGTTGACTGCACACTGTAACGCGTGACCGGTACCGAGTTGTTCTTGTTGTTCAACGAAAATAATGTTTTGTCCATCCAATGACTCCATCACTGATTCCTTCCGATGACCGACAACAACAAGGATCGTTTCAATCCCAAGACTATGCATAAAATCAACCGTATGCTGAATAAGTGGTTTATTTGCAAGATGCGCTGTCACTTTATTACGATCTTCCAACTGCATACGTTTTCCTTTTCCTGCAGCAAGAATCACAGCAGCGACATTTTTTTTTATCTGAATATGCATATTATTCTTTTTCTCGTTTGATATCCGCACCCAATGATGATAATCTCTTCTCAAGTTCCTCATATCCTCTATCTAATTTCTCAATGCCAAAAATTGTTGAGGTACCTTGCGCTGCAAGTGCTGCGAGAACTACAGCTGCACCTGCGCGAATATCAAGAGTTGTCATAACAGCATTGTGTAACGGCGTCGGTCCTTTTATTTCAACTGCATGAAAATGCTCTGCTTTATCATCTGCCAGATTAAAATTATATAATTCGTCAGGATTTTTGACATCGGGGTTAAAAAGGATAGCATCAGCTCCCATTTTTTTCAGGTCTACAATATATCCCAGTTTATTCTCAAAAACCGTTTCATGAATAATTGCTGTTCCAGTAGCTTGTGTCATAAGCACTGCCCACGGTGCTTGCCAATCAGTAAGGAAACCTGGATGAACACCAGTTGTAACATCAACAGCTTTTATTGTTCCGTTCGCAAAAAAGCGTATGCCGTCTTCTTTCACATCAATACCGGCTCCTGTTTCTCGATATTTTTCGAGAAACGGTTCAATAGCCGCCTTCTGTGCATCTTTCACAAAAATATCTCCTCCGGTAATTACAGCGGCAATCGCAAAAGTAGCAACTTCAATTCTATCGGGACTTATCGTAAATTCTGCACCATGTAATTTTTTAACACCGACAATCGTAATTTCCCGATGACCTGAGCGAACAATCTTTCCCCCCATCTTATTCAGTAATCCAATCAGATCATCAATCTCCGGCTCTTCTGCAGCATTTGTTAATATTGTTGTCCCCTCGGCAAGAACCGCAGCCAAAATCATCGTCTCAGTCCCTGTGTGGGTATTC
The DNA here is from genome assembly GCA_035454765.1 of Patescibacteria group bacterium. GTDB lineage: Bacteria > Patescibacteriota > Microgenomatia > Levybacterales > UBA12049 > DATIGJ01. Next base: position 1,215 of record DATIGJ010000183.1, on the reverse strand, counting down.
TTTTCGAAATGATACAGGGTCCCTTTCAAAACAAATGCTTGTGCATGATAACTTCTGTCATTTGTTTGATTAATAGCGGAACCCATTGCTTCCAATCCTTTAACATGTCTATCAATCGGCCGTTTACCTAAATTATCACCATGAGGTCTTGCATGAAAATATCCATCTTCACTATGATAGCTCACATCAATATTCATTTGAGCGATACCCTCTATTGTCCGATCAATCGGCCGTGCACCGAGTCTACATCCACCAGGATTTGGAATAATTGCCTCTCCTGTCCGTGCCAAAAGCGGAGCAATAAAGAGTGATGATGCACGTACAAGTGCAGCTTTATCAAGAGGAATGGATGAGTTGGAGAACCGTTTCAATGTAACTTTCACTGTATGCCCATTGACTTCGACTTTTCCGCCAAGTTCTTTAATGATGTCAATCATGACGAATATATCACTGATATGAGGAATATTATGGAGAATCACTGGCTCATCAGTCATACATGCAGCAACGAGTAATTTCAATGCGGCATTTTTTGCACCAGAAACGCGAACTGCACCATGTAATTTTTTCCCGCCTGTAATAACAAATTTATCCATAAATTAAAGCCCACTCACTAACAACTAAACCCTATTCCTGTATTCCACCGCTTCCTGCCCTCTTTCCCACAATGCCTTCTTACTTGCAGGAATCATATGAAAAATTGCCGTAAGCAGAATCTCTTGTTCTAAATGCATAGCAAAATTCTCCATATAGGTCATAATTGATCCCTCTCGTGTTATTACCTGTACCGCGTGCAATGAGTCTCGTACTTTTTCTCTTTTATAACCTGCATTCGCAAGCAGTGCGTCACCTACAGTACCAGGTAACCCCAGTTGATATTCAAGTCCCATGAGTCCTTCCTCAATAGTAAATCGAACCAGTTGATTCATGGGTGTCCCTGATTCAGCTTGTACTAATACTTCAGATACCCCAAGTCCTTGAGCAGAAATTTTTCCTCGCATGCTCATTGTATCAAATTTTCTGCAGTTATTTTTGATAATGAGTCCTGCAATTTTCTCTCCCTTCTCAAAAAGACTCCTCGCATCACCTGTAACGACAACAGGAATCCCAACCTCTCGCGCCGCCCTAACAGTCTTCACCAAATCATCAACTTTTTCGATTTCAAGATAGTAGTCTGCGTATTCATGCTGTCCAATGCTTCTCCCAATTTTTTGCTCC
>DATIGJ010000182.1:0-5808 GCA_035454765.1 Patescibacteria group bacterium | reverse complement strand
GGGCATTGTTTTACTTGCCTTAATAACTTCTTCCGGAATGGTACTATCAATCGGCCAAAACCCTTTAATCGTCACATTCGGATTATCAACCAAATAGATTTCAAGTGCATACGGCATCAATCCGAATGTCCCTGCTGTAGCGACATAAATATCTTGATCTTTTGCTTGTTCTTCAAGAAAAGCAACGGTTTCTTTTACACCAAGTCCCGAAGGCCATCCCTGAACAAATTGTCCTTTATCGGTTTGCGGAACAGATGCTTTATTAAAATCAGTAATGATAAAGTAATCATTAAAAACAAATGTCACAAGAAAAACAATCGGGATCATGACTTTTAACCACATTTTCGGCGCAAAGCGAACAAGATGATACAAAGCATAGGCACCAAGAATAAGAAGGGGCATTGTCGTAAATAAGATATGCCTTGGATACGCCAATTTAAAAAACAATGCTGAAATAACGAAAGGAACGATAAACCAGACAAATAATAACAACTTTTCTTTCCAGTGTTTTTTTCCAACCAAAAATGCCGATAACACCAAAACAAAAAACGGCAAAGAAAGATATACTAATGTCCATTCACTGAGTGCAGTAATATTAGGAATAAAAAAGGTAAATGGATGGTTAATCCATTCAATAAATGGATAGATAAATACATAATTTTTTTCTTCAATAATATAAAAAAATGGAGAAAGTCGAAGTACCGCATACATCGCATTCGCGACTACTAAAGAAACAAGTGAGAGACCGGTGAGTTTCAAAATATCCTGCTTCCATATTTTCTTTTTGTAATCAATCAACAATAATAAAAATGGCAAAAGAATAAATGCAAAATTTGCATTTGTTTTCGTCAGCATCCCACCGCCGATAATCATACCGAGAATAAGTGCAATATCGAGTCGTTTGTACCGAACAAGCAAAATTTCAAAAAAGAGCGACCAAATAATAAACATCGAAACCAACGAATCATACAAAGCCATCCGGTCATAGACCAATGAAAATGGATAGAGAACGTAAAGAAAGCTTGCAAGAAGGGCAATTTTCCGATTCTTAAATAGTTCGTTTGTCAGGAAAAATAATCCGACCATCGAACCGATTCCTGCAAGAACGGAAACAACACGTCCGGCAAGGAGCGGCTCTTCGATAACTTTCATGAGAACCATTGCAATCCAGACAAACATGGGTTGTTTGCCGTCGGTCAGAGAAATAAAGCGCCATGCAGCATCGTTACTGGCAATTTGTGCCCAACGGACATAGATGGCTTCATCAGTAAATAAAGGAAGCGCCAAAATATTGTAAAACCGAGTAAAAAAATACAGGACGGCAATCCCAAGACAAATAAACCAAAATGAATATTTTTTAAAAAACTTCATCTTTTTATTGACTACCTTTGAAGACTTTTGACTTCGTTAAAACCCACACACAAAGAGTATACATGAACGGTAAAACAAGAAGCAAATATCGTGGCCACGTAGGAATTGCCGCAAGAAAAAGAAGATACACAACCACCCAAATACCCAACAATACTGACGGATAGAGACTTCTTTTGCGAAATACCCTATATATATAGTATACCGAACAGAGAAGTCCAATCGTCCATAAGACACTCCATTCAGGAACACGCAGTGTCTCCCCCCACCACGTAGGAAAATTTCCCATCAACAACATTTGAAAAGGTGCTGAGGGGTCTCCCCGTGTTCCATTTGCATAAAAATGAAAAATCCATTTTTGGACTTTTAGGAATTCAATTAACGAATGCCCTTTGAAAAAATACACACTATATGTTACGAGAAAAACAAGAACACTTACCGATAGTGACAACATAAATTTTTTTATCTGATCCGTGTGCTTCATATACAACAAAAAGCTTCCCATTGTTATGGAAACGATAACGAGTGTCGAGATACTTGATTTTGTTGCCATCATCATCCCGAGAAAAAGTGCTGCAAGGAAAAACTTTTCTTTGAGGAAAAAATAAAACGTCATAACCAGAAACCCGAGATATAACAAATCAAGAAACGGTGCACGAAGTTGTGTATAAAAAAGCGGGTCAAATGAGAGAAGAGCAACAGGAAGAAATGCAAGCAAATTATCTTTCAAGATATATTTATTGAGTACAAAGAAAGCACATAAAACAAATATCCCACTTACTAACGCAAAAATATTTTGATTACCAAAGAGCAAAATTGATAACCCAATCAAATATTTACCCAATGGAGGAATTTCTGCATTGAGAAGTGTCGGGTCAGCCCCATGAATATATTGCCAACCTGCATAGGTATATAACCCATCATCTCCAAGAGGATTTTTTTTCAAAACTTCTTCATCTGTATCTTTATTTTCTGCGTACCAAGCATCATCCCACTGGCATGTTTCGGGATTGACGTGCGGATCAAGATTGCGACAGCCCTCTATCGGACTCCACTGTGATAACTCATACCGCTTTTGCCAATAGTCGGGATCATATCCTGAGAGATATACCTCTCGATATTCAAAGACACGAAAACCAAAATGGGCTAAAAAAATGAGTAATAAAACAAGAAACAGTTTTTTTTTCATTTTTTACTCTTTGATGATTGTTTAGTAATTTTTGTCATAAAAATAATTCCTGTTATGATTGCAGCAAAAACATAACTAAAGATATAAAGATTTGCAAGATACTGTGGAATTGGTGGATCCCAGTTACCGGTAAACAAATACGGCACATAGGTCAGCATCGCAAAAAAAGAAATGATAAAACTTGGAATAAAAAGAACAGAACGGAAAGACAGAAAAGTGGTGAACACAAGCGGCGCAAGCAAATACCAAGGCTGAAAATTTGTTCGCAAAGATGCAACAACAACTGACATGATCATCAACATGATTGCGGCAAGACCAACATATTGCCACTGAATCTTTTTCTTCAAGAGATCTGCAATGATTACAAAAAGAAAAACGGGTAGAAGAAATGCAGTGACAAATTTAATACCGATAGAAACAAAAAGAACGATAAGTGACCAAAAATACTTTTTTTTAAGTAATAAATAACAAGCCCAAGCTGCAAAAAAGTACATCACGATATCAAGATGTCCTGAAACAAGAGATTCGATCAGAACAAGTGGGGAAAGTCCGAAAAAAACAAGTCCAAAGATTTCCCTCTCAGGTGCAAATTTTTGAAAAATCTTTCCAATAAAATAAACGCTACCGAGAAACGCCGCTGCCATTAACGATTTGAATAAAAAGAACGTCGGCAGGAAAAATCCGAGTCCTACAAATGATAAGGGAATTGTCAATCCAAGCCAGACAGGGCCATACGGATAGACTCGATGGGTCCACCGCATGAAGGATAACATCGGATCTTGAGGATAATCAAGTGCTTTATGTTCATATGGATTTTCCTGATAATGGGCAACGATCTTGGCATCAAACATATAATTAAAGATGTCATACGAAAACGCATTATAAGAAAAAGTAAGTATTATTGTTGTGATAAAAATAAGCTTCCAGACAATCTTTTTACTGATCTGTTTGGTGTATGCCATAACAAGAAAACCAAGATAAAAATTGAAAAGTAAGACAAGCAAAAAAATATAGAAAAATGTTGAAAGCGGCCGATTGAAATATCCAACCCATTGAAACCCTGTGACAATCTCCCGTAAAACATCAATCCGACTAAATGTAAGACTCAGATCAATTTGGGTAAAAGAATAGAAGAATAGACCAACAATCGTTGCTATATAAAGCGGAATAATTATCTTCAAAGCAGACATATCTTATCTATTTACATCAGGAATGATGCAAACATTCGTAAATCATAGATTGCGGTACACGCCCAATAGTGCTTTGCGTCTAATTCTGAAAAGCCCACGGAGTCCTTCAATTGAATCAAATACCGGATTAACACGACGAGTCTCTACATATAACCATTTAACTGGCACTTCTTTAATCGAGTAATCACACTTTTCGGCAAGATAGAGAAGTTCCACATCAAAACCAGCAGCGACATTGGATCCACCGATAACATGAAAGCCCTTATGCAATTTTGTTAATTTACTAAACAGTTCCTGTGCTGCATTTCTGGTAAACATTTTAAATCCGCATTGCGTATCGTTGATGTTGGGTAAACCGACGATGAGTTTGCGAAGAAAAATCATCCCCCGACTCATCAACAGTCTCGTCCATGGAGCACCTTTTCGCACAATTCCCCGCGAGCCAATGACTACGTCATATCCTTCGTCAAAATATGGCAGTAGTTTATCAAGGTCCTCAATCGGAACAGCTTGATCCATATCGGTAAAAAGGACAAGATCTCCCTGTGCTTCTAACATCCCTCTCGTGACTGCCCCTGCTTTACCATAATGATCTCCTTTCAGCAGTTGAAAGTTTGGATTGTCTTTGACAAATTGTTTGAGAAATTCCACGCTCCCGTCTTTGGAACCATCATCCACCACAATAACTTCATACATAATTTTCTTTTTGTTCAAAAAATGAGCAACTTTATCGAGGACACCTTTTTGGAGGTTTGCCATCTCATCGTAGCAAGGGATAACAACAGACAAGGCAATTTTCTTCATAACAGCTTACACAAGCATTATACACAAAAAAAGAAGACGCAACAAACGGCAATGCCGATTTGTTTTCCAGCCACAAAAAATCGGGGAAATTTACACGTGGAGATAAAAAAAACGGAGACTATCTATCAGTTATTACTTTGATCGTAGGCGACCACGCTTCATTTCCCGCTGCGTCACAAATCTTTACACTGAAAGAATAAGTCTTGTTTGGTGATGGATTTGGCGCACCCCAATAAAAATCATAAGGTGTATCATTGTATATCCATTCATAAGGCATCAGATCTCTTACCTCACCGTTGACATAAAATGATGACTTCGTTTCTCCACCGCCAAAAGTCACATTATCCGACGCTACCGCGACAATACGAACGTTTGCCTTCCCATCTCCCTTCGGAATAATTGCACCATCTTCAGGACTAATAATTTTAACAGTAGGTGGTGTCTTGTCTGTAGAATTGGGATCCACGTCACATTTAATATAACTGAGATACCATGGCTCTTTTTTTGCGGCAAAAGCTTCAAAATTTCCAGTATATGGCTTAACATAAAATGGTGACATCATATAAAGAATCCCAAGAACGAAACCCAATATCGTGAAGACGGCCGCACTAATGAACAAACGATGGTTTGACAACGCTGCAATCTTTTTAACTTTTTTCTTTGTTGTTGCCATATTTTTACTATCCTCCAAAGATAACAATGTTGTCAAGAGGCAAATAAATACTGTTCATAAAGGTTTTGCGAACCCAGCCTCCATTCTGTTATAATAGATACATTAATTGGCCCCATCGTCTAGTGGCCTAGGACAGTGGATTCTCATTCCACTAACCGGGATTCGAATTCCCGTGGGGTCACTCAAAGCTATATTTTTATAACTTTTCAAATCCTCTTAAATTTTGAAGCTAAAATGATTCGAATTCCCTTGTCTTTGTTTGTTATACTTAATTCATGAGATTAAGAATTTCTCCACTACTAAATGTCTCTATTCTGATGGCATTAGGAAAAGGATTTTCTATCTTTTATTTTATCCTCTTACCAGTTTTTTATGCAGAAAAAATAATTACAGCACAAGAGATTGGTATTATTGGCGCGATTTTTATTGTATTAGTTATTGTTGGAGCACTCGTTGTTGCCAGATGGCTTCATAAGCTTGAAACAAAAAAGTTAATCCAGTTTTCATCACTTATTGCGCTTTTTTCAACATTTATTCTTTTAGTAGGGGCTTTACAAAAAGATGTTACCCTTTTAATTATTGCT
>DATIGJ010000181.1:0-2048 GCA_035454765.1 Patescibacteria group bacterium | reverse complement strand
ATTTCGTATTGTCTCCGGTTTTGTCGTTGGTGGAGAACTTTTTTCTTCACAAACGGTTTTTAGCTCAGCAGAGAGTTTTTTCTATGTGTTTTTCGGGAGTATTTTTGTGGGTGTTGCCCTTGGATATTTCGCATCGGTGCTCTTGCAAAAAATAAGAACAGAGCAAATATTAATTAGTGCTGTTATTACTGCACTTGCTCTTGGTTCTTTTTCTACAGCAGAGCATTTTTTGCATGTGTCAGGTGTAATGACGACGGTTATTGCAGGTGTCGTATTTGGTAACTTAGCACGAGGAAAGATAAAAAGTTCAGTAACGCATTTTGTTGAAGAGTATTTTGAATATATTGGTTTTATTGCATTATCACTTGTTTTCTTTTTTGCGTCGTTTACGCTTGATCTCGGGTTGTTTACGAGTGAACTCCCGATGCTGTTTATCGTTGTCGTTGTAGTGCTTTTTGCTCGTGCTGTTTCTGTGTATGGGACCGTGTTTATCAGCAATCATGTGCCAGGATTTCGTGATGAACCAAACATTCCTCTATCCTGGCAGCATATTCTTAATTGGGGTGGTCTTCGTGGTGTGATTCCGTTGGTACTTGTTTATTCATTGCCTGACAGTTTTGTTTATAAAGAATTACTGCTGCAATTTACGTTTGCAACGCTCCTCTTTACGCTGTTTGTGAATGGATTAACCATTAAATCGTTGTTAATGAGGCTACGGTTACACATTCCTGCGAAAGAGGAACGGATTGTGCAGGATGAAATGAAATTGTTTGCTATTGAAGAAGCACAAAAGAAACTCCACTCACTTAATTTTCGAGAATTTACTCCTTCAGTACTGCGTTCCTTTGATGACAAGCTCTTTTCGGAAGAGAATAAATACAAACGAGAACTGCTCACTCTATCGAAAAAAGAAGAATTGATTAAAAGTGTTAAGTTGCAATCCATTGCTATCGAACGAAAAACACTTCGTAAACTGTTTGAACAGGGGCGATTTTCTGAAGGGGTATTGTATGAATTTGAATCGGAGCTTGATTTACAAGAAGATATTTTGGAGTATCCTCACATGTACGATATTCGCGGCGTGAATAGCGTTGGTGATATTGTGACAAGAAAATCTTTTAGAAAACGGTTAAGTATCTGGAAAAAGTTTATCGTACGATATAAATGGCTAAGCCGTATTCTTAATATTAGTGAAAAAGATATTGTTTCGGAGCGGTATTCATTGCTTCGGGCTCGATTGTTTACGTCGTATGCTGTGCTGAATTATATTGATCGTGTCGAAAAATTATTCCATCACAATCAGAAGATGGTAAAAGCAATTGTTGCTGTCAGAGAAGTCCAGCAGCGGTATATTAAGAAGAATCAGAAAGAAAATCAGCATCTCTCGATTGATTACCCCAACTTAATTATTTCGTATCAAAAGAATATAGTTGAGAAACTTATCGCCTGGAAATAGGAAGCGATTTAACAACGTTTAAGAATGCTTCAATCCTTGGAGTTTTTTATTACGCGGTAAGCGCACTCGCCCGAACGTATTTACCGTTTGGTGAGTCACTTAATCGATGTTCTGGTGGTACATACACATAGTCTGCTTCTGCTCTAATTTGACGTCGGTCTTCAAGTAATGTGCGAATTCCTTTGCGTCTGATAATTCTTGAAACAACTGCAGACGGACGTATCACATTTTTGGATAAATTATCAATAGTTTCGATTCTACGTGCATTATCTTCGATGGCATCCTTAGCGGATTGAGGTAATGCGTCAAATGCTTTCCATTTTTTGTGTCTTATCGGGTCAAGTACCGCATACAGTTTTTCTACTTCCGTTGCTCGATTACCGGGCATTTCTATCAAATCGACAGCTCGCTTGATTTGTGCCTTAAATTCTTTATCGGTATATTCTCCACCTTCTACTTTTCCGGCACGTCCTTTGATTCTTCGTCGTTCATCCCATTCGCGAAGGGCAATCCCTGATTCAGCAATTGTAGAAACAATAAAGATATCTCTTATTACATTTGAAACTAGTCCATTTGCGAATTCTTCATATCC
>DATIGJ010000180.1:0-6672 GCA_035454765.1 Patescibacteria group bacterium | reverse complement strand
GAGGCAGGAGGACGCAATTTTAACTGGGTGAAATTAAAGCGCCATTCAGCAGGAGAACTGCATGACACTATTGATTGTGTCATCCTCGGTTATGTCTATGGAAAGGGGAAGAGAACAGCTTTTGGTGCGGGAGCACTTTTGGTTGGTGTCTATGATAAAGAAAAGGATGAATTTGTCAGTGTAACACGTATTGGCACGGGGTTAAGTGATGAGGAGTGGCGAAGTATCAAAGAGAGGACAAAGGGTCTGGAAGTTGATCATAAGCCGGCACGGGTGAATTCATTGATCACACCAAGTGTGTGGGTGAAACCTGAGATTGTGATTGAGGTTTTGGCGGATGAAATTACGAGAAGTCCAATGCATACAGCGGGAATGCGAATTGAGGAGACAAAAGAGTCAAAGGAGACAAATGAGACAAAGGTTGGCTATGCGTTGCGGTTTCCGCGATTAGTTACTTTTCGAGATAAAGATAAAAAACCAGAAGACGCAACTAGCGTAAAAGAACTTATTGAAATGTACCAAGAGCAGGGGAAGCATTAAAAGGGATTGTGTTTTTTTAGAAAATATTGTATAACGCAGTTATGAGGAGGCCAGGGGGAGAAGCAGGAGTCAGATATCCAGACACAAAAATTAGTATAAGAGGTTTGTTCAACAGTTATAGAATATCAACAAAACCCACAGATGTTAGTGGTAGCATGCATCTTGCATCAAATGTTCCAGGAGCACGTCTTACGCGGGCTTCTCTGTATGAACTAGTTCCACAAACACGACTAGATTCATTTGCTAATTCTCAGGTGGGTGGAGTCTTGAGAAGAGTATGTCCTCCATTAGCAAAGAGATATACACCGTCTCCTAATGCAACACGAATGTTATATTGATTTATAAGTCTTCTTCTTGTTAGTATTTGATTGTAAAAGCACATGCATTACGTAGCGGATCTCCATTTACACAGTAAATACTCCAGGGCAGTTTCACCGCAGATGACCCTTCCAGTGATGGCACAGTATGCGTTGCAAAAGGGTTTGGATATTTTGACAGCCTCAGATTTCACGCATCCATTATGGTTTAAGGAGATTTCGGAGCAAGTGGAAGAAGCGGGAGAAGGGGTATATAAAATCAAAAATCAAATATCAAATATCAAAAATACAAATCAAAATTTAAAAGTTGAAAAAGAGATTTTATTTCTTCTTTCCACAGAGATTTCGAGTATTTATAAGCAGGGAGATAAGTTACGAAGAATTCACAATTTAATTTTCGTTCCCAGTTTGGAGACAGCAGATAAAATCCGTCAAGAATTGATCAAACGAGGTTGCAATCTGAATGCCGATGGAAGGCCGATTGTTGGATTGACCTCAAAAGCACTTTTGGAATTGATTCTTAGTATTGATGATCGTTCTTTTTTGATCCCTTGCCATATCTGGACGCCACATTTTGGCATTTACGGTTCAGCGTCAGGATTTGATTCACTTGAAGAAGCGTTTGGTGATCTGGCACCACAGATTTATGGAATTGAAACAGGACTCTCCAGTGATCCCGATATGAATTGGCAGACAAAAGAGTTAATGGATCGAAGTATTTTGTCGTTTTCCGATGCACATAGTCCGGCGAAGATGGGACGTGAAGCAACGGTTTTTGATCTTGAATCGCCGACCTATGAAAATATTCGTCAGGCGATTATGAGAAAGGGTGCACAGAAAAATAAAATTGCTTACACGGTCGAATTTTATCCTGAAGAAGGGAAGTATCACTTCTCAGGACATCGAAATTGCAAAGTAGTTTATACAGCAGACGATGTGAAGGAAAAGGGAACCGTGTGTCCTGTGTGTCGTCGCAAGCTCACTGAGGGTGTTTTTATGCGGGTTGAGCAGCTTTCTGATTCTACGCTCTATGGCAGGGCAGTTTCCAAGCACAACGAACAAGGACTTAAATGGTATACAGACAAGATGCATCTTCAGCCGCCGTATGTAAAGCTGGTGCCACTGCTTGAAATTGTCGCTGAGAGTTTGCACTCCACAGTTGCGAGTCAGAAATCACAGACGCTTTTTGCTAAATTATGTGAAGAATTAGGATCGGAGCTTGAAGTGTTATTACGATCTCCTTTTGAACATATTGAGGCAGTTGGCGGAAAGCGTGTGGCAGATGGTGTGAGAAAGGTGCGTGAAGGCACTATCGCGATTAATCCTGGATATGATGGTGAATTTGGGAAAGTAGCGATTTGGAGTGAAGAAGAGGAAAAAGCACTGAAAGAAGACAACCCACAGTTGGGATTAGGAATTTGATAGTGGCCCAACTGCTAGATTAGCAGCAAATTGTCCAACCCAATAAGAAGGTAAATTGTTTGCCAGTGGTTTTAGAATGAGTCCTGCGGGAGGTAATAACACAGCTCCACCGAAAGCGACCACATCAGTTGTTGTAAGTGAAGAAAGAAATCCATATTGATTAGCTTTAGGATCGTTAGGATCCTTTATTGCCTTACGCATTTCCCTAAATGATGGAAAACCAATATCAACACCACGTTCTAGAAGTGCAAGTCGGTATTGTGTTTGATATGGAAAAACAAGTTGGGCTAATGCCATGCCTACTCTTTGTCCTGGAGTTAATTGTTCTCCAGTAATTTCCCTTACCTGGCGTGAAATACCCCAACCAAAGCCTAGCGCTGCTTTTCTAACAAAACCTGGTCTTTCTGCACTCATGGGTGCGATTGTATCCCATAATAATAATAATGTCAAGTGGTATGGGGATTGGTTTACTGAATAAATTAGGCATGGGATAATGTTAGTGTTTCTTTGTGTGGTTTCTGCTAAACTATGGTTACAGTGGAGGGGGTGAGGATATATGTCCGAACATGAAAAAAAGGGAACAGCGGTAATCTCATCAGTCGAAAAATTTTTCAAACAATTTCCTGCGCTTCCTGTCGGTTTTCGTGAGTTTTTAGTAACGATTGCTCCGTGGCTCGCTCTTATCTTTGGTATTATTGGAATCACCGGTGTTGTTTTTGGTGGTTTTCGTATTTATTGGACGCCTCTGGGATCGGTGATCAGCCTTGTGGGAATTGTGACAAGTATTTTATTGCTGATGGCGTATCCAAAACTGGTAAAGAAACAGGCGAAAGGCTGGGAGTATGTATTCTGGGCAATGGTTGTCAGTGCTATTTCAGCAGTCGTTGCAATCATCTACTCATTTAACCTTTTCCCTGCGTTAGTTATCGCAGCTGGGTTGTATCTGTTGTTTCAGATTAAGCAGTATTATAAGTAGGGTGACGTGTTGAATTTTTTGATACGTATGGTATAGTAGGTATGCTTTATGAAGCTTGTTGTCGGTCTTGGTCCAACACATCTTTCCGTTCGCCTTTTCAGTACTATTCGTACACGGCTCACGGAGCGATTGTAGTCGGACTACATGCTATTTTATGAAATTAATTATTGGATTAGGCAATCCAGGGGAGAAATACGAACATACCCGCCACAACTTCGGCTTCATGGTGGTTGAACAATTCCTCAAAGATTTTTTCCCCGTTGAGAAAACGGCCTGGTCGCAAAGTGAAAAACTCAAAAGCGATGTCGCGGTTTTTGATTGGCAGCCAAAGACAGGAAAGGCTCAAAAAGTCATTCTTGCTAAGCCGCTGACATTCATGAATGATTCAGGACTTGCTGTTTCTTTGCTTGCTTCGTTTTATAAAGTAGAACATGCAGATATTTGGGTTGTGTATGATGAATTGGATCTGCCGGTTGGTGCCATGAAGATACGCAAAGGTGGAGCTGCAGCAGGGCATCACGGAGTTGAATCAATTATTGAGCATCTGAAAAGTGATGATTTTTGGCGGTTTCGTATGGGGATTGGTGTCACAAAGCAGCATCAGGATAGTGATGATGAAAAACAACATGCGATTGGCAGACAAACCATTAAGAAAGCAAAGAGTTTTGTTTTAGCGACTTTTGGCAAAAGCGAACAGGGAGATATTCGTAAACTTATTAAACATGGAGCAGATGCATTACAAATGGCGCTTGAAAAAGGTATGCCAGCCGCGATGAACCGGTACAATACGAAGTAATTTTCAATTTTCCAGGTTCCATTTGCCATTTATTTTCAATTAATAAATTTATAAATAGACAATCAATGGAAAATGGTAAATGGACAATGGCAGATATTAAGTATTATGCAGTCGATAAAAAGTGTTCTTACCAAATTTAATCCCGCAACAGATAAATATGTTTCTCGTGAATTTCAGACATTCGGTCTTCATCTGACAGAGACGCTTGACGATTATAAGCATAAGGCCTTGTATATGAAACTTGCGAAGACGGTTGATCGTGCGATTCTTGAGAAAGCTCTCAGTTTTGTTGCCGACAGCAAAGCAGACAATAAAGGAGCGCTCTTTATGTGGAAGCTGAAAGAGTTACGACAGATTAAAGATCAAAAATCAAATCTCAAAAATGAACATAAAAAATAGTTATCTTTGAGGTTTTATCTTTAATTTTTGATTTTTTATGCAGCAGGCTCATGTATTTATTTCAGGAACCGTTCAGGGAGTGGGGTATCGTTACTTTGTCCGAAGTAATGCCAAAAAATTGGGTCTGACTGGCTGGGTTCGCAACAGCGAAGACGGTGGTGTTGAGGTTGTGTTACAGGGTGAGAAAGAAACGATTGAAAAAATGATTGCACTTTGCCACAAAGGACCCTTTCTTGCTGAGGTTGAACACATAGGATTTGAATGGGAGAAATTAGAGACCCCTTTGACTGAATTTGTGATTAGCAATTAGTTTACTTGTTAGATTGTGGTCTTCCCTGTATTAAATCAATGGCATAATTAAAAAGTTTTTCAGACCTTGTAGGGTTTAATCGTCTATAAGCTCTTGCAGCTCCGAAATACCATCTCGCTTGTTGCTCTGTCGGTGTTAATCCTGATGTTCTCGGTTTTTCGGGTGTCATTGCCATACTCAATCATCTCCTTTTCTACTTCGACAAAAACCTGACATAGTGTAGACAAAAGAGAACGAATAAGCAGTGATTTAGATCAAACGAGAGGGAAAGAGCTTATTTGAGTGCGGATTCCATGTCTTTCCAGGAGTATGCTCCAGGGAAGGATGTTTCATTTACATAAAAGCCTGGTGTTCCTTGTATGCCAAGAGTAGTGGCGACTGCTTGGTCTTCTGTAAGCCGATTATCATATTTGCCGCTGTCAATACATTCTTTAAGTGCTCCTGTGTCGGCAGCACCACTCAAGAAATCAACGAGTTCCTGAGATTTTGTTGTATCATTTGTGACTGTTTTTTCAAGAAGATCATGTCCTTCTTTGGTCATCAGTTTGTTGTGGACTGGCCAGAATTTTCCTTGGTCATGTGCGCAGTAGAGTGCCTTGGTTCCCATTTCGCCGTTGCCGTGACCAGGGAAGTAGATCCAGACAAACGATGCCTCTCCTTGTTCGACAAGCTTTTCTATCTCAAGAACAGGAGCCACATAGGTGCCGCCTTCCGATTCAGGCGTGAATTGTGGTCCTATTTGTGCATTCAATTCAGGATTAAGTCCGCCGGCTGCCTGACAATAAGGACAGCTCGGATCTGCAACTTCAACGATCAAGTTTTTATTGTTTGCATCGCCGAACGTAATGTGCTTGCCGGAATCAAATAATGCTTTGATTGTTTCGATATTGGCGGTTGGTTGAACTGGTTGTCCGGCAGCAGCAGGATCAACGGTTGTTGTCGCCGTCGTCGTGGAAGGAGTGCCAACTTGTTTTTCAAGGATGGTAACCTTATTGGTCAACATACCGAGAAGAAAGGCACAGATAACAAGCGCAAGTACGAGAATGCCATTAGGAACTGGAACTTCTTTAAATTTGAAATTGGGGAGTGCTACTTTTGAAAGATCAAATCGTTTCTGTTTTGCCTCAGCCATAGAATATCTTTTATCCTACACTACTTATTTATAGTTTTGCAACCCCTAATTTGGGTTGAGAATAAACTTGTTGATAACATCAACGAGCCCATCGTCTACGATAGATGGCGCAACGTAATCGGCAATTTCTTTCAGATCAGCAACAGCATTACCCATCGCAACTTTTAGGCCACAGGCCATGAGGAGCGGGAAATCGTTGTAACTATCGCCAATACCAATCATTGTAGACGGGTGAATGTTGAGTAATTCTGCGATTTTGCTCACACCGTGTAATTTTGTTGCGGATGCATGAGTAATTTTGACGCAGAGTTCATCTTGCGTCCAGGAGGTTATCTTATGGAGTGCAAGCGTCGGGATATGAGAAAGTGAGGTGATGAATTCATCAGCTTGTGAAGCAGTGAATCCGTAAACGATGAAATCAAGTGCTTTTTTGGGCAGGTGAGTATTGGAAAGATTTTTATTCATGGAGCCATCGCTGTAATGGAAGCGGAGATTATGTTTTTTCAGGAAAGACCACACCACAGCGATATCAGCAGGGTGTATTGCCTGTTCCCAAATAATGGTTTTGGTGACAGGATCAAATAGCTGCGCGCCACCATCTACTACAGAAGGAGAAGTAATGCCAAGCTGTTGGATAACGTCGTGACAATAGGCGAGGTTGCGAGAGGTAGCAATACTGACAGAGATTTTTTGTTGTGCCTTTTTTATTGCCAGTTTTACTGGAGCTGATGGCAGACCGTCGTGACTATTTGGGATTGTCGTTCCATCGAGATCAAGAAT
>DATIGJ010000179.1:0-4624 GCA_035454765.1 Patescibacteria group bacterium | reverse complement strand
TGGTGCGATGGCAGCGGCGACACAACTGATTGCTCCTGAATTTCATTTTGTGTTACTTGTTGTCGGATTTACGCTCTTTTGTATGTTTGTACAGATTTTTACTCCGTATGAAAAATATGTAAAATATTTAAAATATTTGGTTTTTGTTCTGTTTTCGTATGTCGCAACGGCATTTCTGGTAAATATTGATTATCAGCAACTTTTATATCACACAGTTGTCCCTTCTGTTACCTTTTCGAAAGAGCAGCTGTTTTTGATTACCGCTATTCTAGGAACGACGATCTCTCCCTATCTTTTTTTCTGGCAAACGTCCCATGAGGTAGAGGAGGAGATTTTACATGGGAAGACCAATCTTCGTTTGAGAGAGGGTACGACTAGGCAAGAACTAAAAAAGATGCGAGTTGATGTCTGGACAGGAATGTTTGTTTCCAATCTTGTGATGTATTTTATCATCGCGACATGTGCGGCAGTATTATTCTCACACGGTATTACTACTATTAATACTGCTGCTGAAGCGGCAGCTGCTTTACGTCCACTTGCCGGTGAATATGCGTTTTTGTTATTTGCCTTGGGTATTGTCGGAACAGGGCTCCTTGCTGTTCCGATTCTTGCAGGATCTGCAGCATATACTGCTGCTGAGAGTTTTAACTGGAAATCAGGTTTATATCGTAAACTGCATCAGGCGCGACCCTTTTATGGAGTCATTATGCTATCAATGTTACTTGGGATGGCAATTAATTTTTTGGGGGTTGATCCGATCAAAATGCTTATTTTTTCAGCTGTAGTGAATGGTCTTGTTGCACCCCTCATTTTGTTTCTTATTGTTCAGATGACGAGTAACAAGAGAGTAGTAAAAGAGCATGTTAATAGTCCTTTGCAGGCCGCATTTGGTTGGTATATTACTGGCTTGATGGCTCTCTGTGGAGCTGCAACCATCGTTTCATTTCTCTTATAAGGTTATTCTTTTATTGTGTATCCTTCCCCGTGAATTGAATGGAGCAATTTTTTAACTCGTCCCTGATCAATTTTTTTTCGTAAGTAGCCGATATAAACATCAACAACCCGTGTTTTGACATCATCAGCATACTGCCAAATATGAGTCAGAATCATTTTTCGGGTAACAAGTGATCCTTTATGTTCAAGAAGATAGTGTAAGAGTTTGAACTCATGTGGTGTTAACGTAATTTCTTTTCCTGCACGGTTAACTTTCATGGATCGCGTATCAAGTTGTAAGTCTGCTATTGTTAAAAGAGATGGAGCTGACACATAGTGGATTATAAAAGATCAGCTGTCAAAGAGCAACTCTTGACAAAGAGGTTTAGATTTACGAAGATAAAGGAGAGACAGGTTTCTGTCTTTCTGCCCTATGGATACAAATAATACGACGAATCCGCCGGTTAACAATCCTCTCGGTGTTCAGCCAACTATTCCGATTGGCACAGCAGGTACTCCTCCTGTGAGTCAACCATCTGGTGTATCATCTCCCCCAGCTTCATCCAGTACACCTGCTCCTGCGCCACAAAAAGGGAAATCAATGCTGTGGGTAATTATTCTTTTAATATTCTCGTTTATTTGTGGATTAGGTGTTGTTGCCTGGTATTTTCAGACACAATTACAACAACTAATGTCTCCATCTGAGGTAACAACGCTTCCAGCTGAGGTGCCGAAAGAAATTATTGTTGGAACTGATGCAACGTTTCATTTGATGGAGTACGTTGCATCGGATGGTGCGCTTCTTGGCTATGATATTGATTTTGGAGAAAAAATAGGAGAAGAATTGGGAGTAAAGGTGACGTTTAAAAATATTCCTTGGGATGATTTATTTACCGCACTTGAGAATAAAGAGATTGATATGATTATTTCATCAGTGACAATTACTGAGGAACGGAAACAACAATATGACTTTTCTACCGAGTATCTTAATGCTGGACAGGTAGTGATTACTCAACGAACCAATGCAAGCATTTCTTCGTCAGCAGCAACATTACAAGGAAAACGAATTGGCGTACAAGAAGGAACAACCAATGAACAGAAAGCATTGACATTAACAAGTGAAAATCTTGTTATTCGTTATCCTGATTTTGTACAGGCGACACAGGCGCTCGTTGACGGTGACGTTGATGCAATCCTTGCTGACCTTCCTGGAGGTAAGGGCATTGTCACTCAGAATCCTACCTTAAAAATTGTGAGCGATCCATTAACAAATGAATATTATGGTATTGTCTTTCGAAAAAATGATCCAAATTTGGGACGAATTAATGAAACGATTTCGATTTTGAAAACGAAAGGTGTTCTCACAGATTTGAAACAAAAATGGTTTGACTAGAGATAAGGAAAAATGAATGAAATTAACAATTCGAGCAAAATTACTCATAGGATTTACCATTTTATTGGTCTTGTCTTCAAGTATCATTGCGGTTGCATTTCTTATCACCAAACAGTATATTTCTTCGCAAATTGATGTTTTTCAAACAGATCAGGTAGATAAAGGAACGACTGCGGTTACTGATTTTTTTTCGACTGTTAATCTTGATAATTTTGGTCTGGCGAGCCTTTTGGGTAGTCAATATGATACAGCCGGCACATTTTCGAAATCAGAGATCGCTCTGTTGATGAATTATATTCTCAAAAGTAAAAATTATCTTAATGAGATAACGATTCTTTCTCCTGTAGGAAAAGAGCTTCTGACCTATAATACATCTGGTTTAAAAAGTGAGAATACTCTCAATTATGAAATACAGAGTGAACCTTTCCAGTCGGCTGTCATGGGCACCTCTTCATTGTCAAAGGTGTATTTTATTGAAACAGACACGGGTCCTTATGTTGACATGTATTCACCAATTTTTGGCAAGGACGGTGCGGTTGTCGGGATTATCAAAACACAGGTAAAGCTGACACAGTTACAACAGGCAATTAATATAATTAAGTTGGGTCAAAACGGTAGTCTCTATGTTGTGGATGATGAGGGAAGGCTTATCTCTCATAAAACAGATTCATTTTTGGCAACCCGACCCAATCTTGGTTCACGACCCTTAATTCACGATATCTTGCAAGGAATCAGTGTTTCAAAAAATAATGAGCGATATATCAATGAAAATGATATTGATGTTGTTGGAAAAGCAGGTAGGATTCCAGGATATAATTGGGTTGTTGTTTTTGAACAACCGGTTGAAGACGCATACGGCTTTCTCAATTTTCTTGCGACAATGTTTCTTGGAACACTGGTCGGTTCGATGGCATTTCTTTTGTTGATTTCTTACATTTTAAGTGAAAATTTGACAAGATCTATTCGAAAATTAGAGCAGTCAGCAAGTTTATTAGAACAGGGAAAATTAGTAACAAATATTGACATAAAAAGTGGCGATGAGATTGAAACGTTATCTCATTCCTTTTCGACGATGGTTAATCGGTTAGTGCAACGTGAACAGTCGTTACAGCATGAAAAACAAGAAACAGAAACTTTGTTGCAATCATTGACTGATGGTGTTATCTCAGTTGATCAGCAGGGGAAAATTATTACCTTTAATAAAGCAGCAGAAAAGGTAACAGGCTTTTCGGTTGCAGAGGTTCTTGGAAAAAACGTTGATGAGATTTTACAATTTTATCATACCCAAGAGTTGGTACCTTTTGTTACATATAGTCAACAGACTGACGATATGAGGAAAAAATTGCGAGACGAAGGACTGCATTTGAGTACAAAGGAAGGACAGAAAGTAAGTCTCTCTCTTACTACCAGCCCTGTTATTTTCTCTGATCAAAAAAATGGATTTATTATTTCTTTTCATGATATTAGTAAAGAACAGGAGCTTGAAGAAATGAAACTTGATTTCGTTTCGATGGCAGCACACGAATTGAGAACTCCGCTAACTGCTATTCGTGGGTATGCATCACTGCTTCAATTACAGAATGCTAATCAGTTGGATGATGCAGGGAAGGAATTAATTAAACGTTTGGTTGTGAGTGGTGAAACACTCGGTAATTTGATTGAGAATCTTCTGAGCGTATCACGTATTGAACGAAGTATGTTTACCGTTGATGCACGACCTGTTGATTTAACGACTACGATCAAAAATGTAGTTGATAATGTCCGTCCACAGGCAAATACCAAAAAACAAACAGTTAATATTTTAGTTCCTGATCAGCTTCCAATTGTCAACGCTGATTCTTTCCGTATCGGACAGGTTGTGCTTAATTTAGTCGCAAATGCAGTAAATTACACGCAGCCTGGAGGGACCATTACCTTGAAGGCAGAACAGAAAGATAATAATGTGCAAATTTCAGTAAGTGATACCGGACAAGGGATTCCCCCTGATGCTTTGCAGAAATTGTTTACCAAATTTTTCCGTGTGTCAGGAAAATTAGAAAAAGGATCAAAGGGGACAGGATTGGGACTCTATATTTCGAAATCAATTATTGAAATGCATAAAGGAAAAATTTGGGTGGAAAGTACCGTGGGCACTGGTACCACATTCTCCTTTACCCTTCCAATTGCGACCCCTTCTGAAATAGCGGCATTTCAACAAAAACACGACTTGACAGCCAAAAATGGACACGTTATTATGGGGAAGAAGCTTTGAGACGGGAATGATAATTTATGAAAAGAGTGCTTATTGCTGAAGATGAT
>DATIGJ010000178.1:0-13765 GCA_035454765.1 Patescibacteria group bacterium | reverse complement strand
TTTCGTCTCCCTCCACTCACTAAAA
The DNA here is from genome assembly GCA_035454765.1 of Patescibacteria group bacterium. Classification (GTDB taxonomy): domain Bacteria; phylum Patescibacteriota; class Microgenomatia; order Levybacterales; family UBA12049; genus DATIGJ01. The sequence goes on along the minus strand of DATIGJ010000178.1, from coordinate 13,740 downwards.
GAGGCAGAAATATTGGAATAGCGTTATTCACGCTTTCTCTGGTTACCATTACTGGAGCTGGACTAATGCAAATCAATAACAGTGATCCTACAGGCAATAATTTCCCTCCTTCTGCTGCTGCTTCCGGGGAGCCGACAATGATTGTGGAACCGCAATCGACAACTGGTATACCACCAATAACAGAACCTACTCCCCCTAGCACACCATCCGAGCAAGCAACACCTCAAGCTACCACTCCCTCAGCAGTAACTACGCTTGCAAACACTAAATCTGATTGCGTTATCATTCCAGGTAGTTTACATATGATGTGTGATATCCAAGGAGACAATCGAGATCCTATTGAACTGGTGGTAGAGAGAAGAGCTGGTAACAGTCGCTTGATATTTAATGCGGGCGCAGGGACAACTGATACTTTGGCAGGAGGTAATACTGCAACATTAGAGACCGAATATCCTTCTTGTGATATTGAAATTAAAGTATTCTCTCCTACAGAGTATAAAGCCACGCTGAATTGTCTAAGATAGTGTACTATTAAAAACTACTCTGTTATAATTTCCCATTATGAAATCTGTTGAGAGTACAAGACCCGTTGATCGTGGGAAAAGAGTGAGAAGGAGAGTCACAGCAGTGACTGCATTAATGGCATTAAGCCTCGGTTCCGTTGCTGGATGTGCACCTGATAAATCCTCAGACCCTGCCTTTCGTACACCTGACACGTCAACATCGGCACCGATATACCCTGAAATGACACCACGTAACACTCCCTCTTCCTCTCCCACACAGGAAAGAACTGAAGTACAACATGATAACTTCGTTTGGGCAAGCACACCAATAGATGATAATTTGAAAGAAAAAATGCGTTATACGCTTGATCCTGAATGTCCTACCTCAGTAGAAGACCTCACTCACCTCTCAGTCAGTTACTGGGGATTTGACGGAAAACAGCATCAAGGAGAACTTGTTGTGCATAACGATGTCTCAACAGATATTGTATCTGTTATGAACAAACTTTATGACGCAAAATTCCCCATTGAAAAAATGGTACTTCCTGATGTGTACGAAGGAGACGATGATCGTTCCATGGAGGCAAACAACACCTCAGGATTCAATTGTCGAAAGATCCCGGAAACTGATATCTGGGCTGAGCATGCATTTGGAAGAGCAATTGACATCAACCCCCAACTCAACCCCGAAGTCTTTTCGGATGGCTCTTTTGATCCCTCCAATGCAGGAGAATATCTCAATCGTTCCAAAGATCTCCCAGGCATGATCAAACCTGACGATGTCGTCGTTCAGGCATTCGAATCAATCGGTTGGTCGTGGGGCGGCTATTGGAACGGCGGCCATAAAGACTATCAACACTTCTCTCAAAGCGGTAACTAAATCTCGGACAAAAGTGAAAGGACTGGGTTGACAAGTATACACGATCTATGATAATCTAGACTCTCTGTCATTGCGAAGCTTTCTTTTCGCCAGGTCATATTCAACTGCTCTACCTGCCTTTTTCTTTCCCTATGAAACTCAAACCAGAACTTGTATCGATTCTTTTACCCGTTCAAAACGCGGCACGCTTTCTTCCACAATGTCTTGACAGTCTCAAAGAGCAAAACTACCAACAGGTTCAAATTATCGCGATTGATGACTTTTCAAGCGACAATTCTTACGCAATCCTGAAAAAGTTCCAAAAAATCTATAAAAATCTGCAGGTGTACCGCAACAAAAAACGCTATGGCCTAGCAACATGCTACAACAGGGCACTCAAACGGGCAAAAGGACAATTTGTTGCCTTTATGAATCCTCATGATATCAACACCGAAAGCAGGTTCAAAAGACAAATGAATTTTTTGTTGCAAAATCCCAAAACCGTTGCTGTTGGCACACAATATCATCTCATTGATGAGAACAGCCGCAAACTTGAGCGAAGCAATCTCCCTCACGAAAATGAAGTGATTTATGATAATGCAATCCATGCATCATCTTTTCTACCGGAAACCGTCATGATCAATCGTGCGAAACTACCAAAAGATCTTCTTTACTTCAAACATAACAAGTATCCGTTTGTGTTTACGGAAGTTTTTCTGAAATTTTTTACTTTTGGAACTGTCGCCAATATTGCACATGCCCTCTATTATCGTCGCGAAGGAATAAAAAAGACGCATCAACGAAAAGAATCCAAGCTCAACCAGGCACTTGCAATGGCGAAATTATGGATCAGTGCCAAATCTTACAACGACACCGCCCCCTCACTAAGATCTCTCTTCCCTCAGCTTGTGAAAGGAATTTAGTATCAACTCATTTGTATAGTTTTACCTTACCCTTCCGAAGCCTTGGCGAAGGAGGGTTCCCCATAATAAAATACCTATTCTAATCCCTAAACCCTAAGCACTAATCCCTCAATAACTCTTTCCCAAAGTTATCCACATTTTTTCTTTTAAATAATTTAGGCTGATTTAACAACCAAAACATACCAACAAAAACTATAAGACTACCTATTTTATACCCTATTTACATTATAGGTTGACAAAGTAATTAATAAGTGCTATATTTTTGCTGGTATGAAATTTGCTAAGTTCGGTTTTGAATTCAAAAAACAAACACCTGTTGTTTTTGACCAGCAAGAAGGAAAAACATTGGAAGAATACCGACAAGAACTGTTGATAAAAATGATGGGGAGACAGTTTGAAAAATTGAATCAACTAGGATTAAGTATCCCAGTTCGATTAGGGTAAACGCCGCGTCAAACGCGGTTTGCACAAAAAAAAGAGCATCGCTTTCGTTACTCAAAAATAAGTTCAGGTACGAGAAGCAATGCTCTTAGGGTAAACGGCATTTAGTCCTTCAGGCAGGAATAAAACTAAGTGCCGAATTAAAAAATACCCGATTGTCATCTTTTTGTCAAGGAAAATACCTGAAGCAAAAAATGATTTTTTTGGTCGTCGGATCAAGATTTTTCATACTACCAACCGTTTACAGTTAGTATGGAGATACGGTTCTTGGGCAGGGAATCGTATTTCCATAGCGATTGTAAACGGTTTTTTTATATCTTCTTCGCAAAGAGGATTTTCCCCGAAGAGGTTTGGATCACGCGGGAGACAACAACATCAATAGATTTGCCAATAAACAAACTTCCCGCTTCAACCACAATCATGGTTCCGTCATCCAGATACCCAACACCTTGCGTTGGATCCTTACCGATATGAGAGATCTCTACATGCAAACTATCCCCTGGTACCGCAATCACTTTCAGAGAATTTGCAAGAGCATTCATATTAATCGTGATGACGTTATCAATCGTTGCTTTTTTCTCAAGATTGTAGTCACACGTAATAATTTTGCCTTTAAACAACTTTGCCATTTTGGTCAATCGCTCATCAACGGCATGTTTTGCAAACTGCTTTTCATCCTCATCTGATAATGTCATCACTTTCAGTTTTTTCCCTTTTCGGAGTTTTGCAAGCGCCTCAAGCCCTTTTCTGCCTCTTTCACGCTTGACCGTATCCTGTGAATCAGCAATGCGCTTTAACTCCAAAAGAATACTTGAGAGGATAACTGCTGTTCCCGTCAAGACACCCAGCTCAATGATGTCAAAAATACGCCCATCAATAATCGCCGACGTGTCAAGAAAAATGCCATTCTCGATCTTTTTCAACTTATTTTTTTTCTTTTTCTTCACATGTCCCTTCGAAAGTCTGGGAAATCTGCTCATAAGCGTCTTTGAGACTTCATCAGCAAGCGCACCAATCAAATTGGGGTTAAAAACCGGCGCACGTTTTGTCTCCCCTTTTTCAGTATCAACAGCAATCGTAATAGCTTTTTTTATTTCTTTTTCTTTGTCCATAGGTTAAAAGATTAAAGATCAAAAATTAAATCTCAAAGATATACTTTATTTTTTATTTTCATTTTTGAGATTTGATCTTTGATTTTTGATTTATTTTCCCAAACTATTTATTACTTGACTCAATGACTTATGACTTTTTGCTGTAAGAACATTCTTGAATCCCAGCTTCTCCGCTTCTTTGATCCGTTTTTCAAGGCCGTGTACCATCCGTAACTCTCCGAGTAATCCAACCTCGGCAATGCCCACTATATTCCCCAATGCAAGATTTTTCAAGCTCGAATACACGGCAAGACAAATCCCCAGGTCAATCGCCGGATCTGATAACTTCATTCCTCCAGCCACATTCACATAGACATCATAGCTATCAAGTGGCAGGTGACAATGTTTTTGTAACACTGCAAGCAGCAATTCTACACGTCTTGGATCAACACCTGATACCACCCTACGCGGCATAGGAAGCTTTGTAGCAACGGTTAAGGCCTGCAGCTCTACCAAGAATGCTCTGGATCCTTCAAGCGTTGAAACAAGGACACTCCCAGGCGTTTTCCCTTTTGCAGTATCTGAAGAGCTCAAAAATAACTGTTCAGGATTCGTTGCATCCGTCATTCCCTCTTCTTCCATAAGAAAAATGCCGACCTCATCAACTGGACCGAAACGATTTTTAAGACTTCGAAGAATTCGGGTCTTAGCAAATTTCTCTCCCTCAAGAAAAAGAACCGTATCAACCATATGGGATAACACCATGGGGCCTGCCACCATACCTTCTTTAGTCACATGACCAACGATAATAATCGGGATGTTTAACGCCTTCGCAACACGCACCAACTGCAGTGCCCCATACCGTACCTGCGCGACAGACCCCGATAGTCCTGAGGTATTTTGGGATTCAATGGTTTGAATTGAGTCAACAACTACCAAATCCGGTTTGATTGCCTCAATCTGTCCAATAATCGCATCAGTATCAGTCAGGGAAAGAAGCAACAAATTATCTTCATCCTCTGTTTTTGAGATTTGATTTTTGAGATTTGATTTTTGAGCATCGGAGATGCGCTCTGCCCTCATTTTAATTTGCTCCACCGATTCCTCCCCAGAAATATACAAAACCTTATAAGGCGAAATTTGAGGACTTCCAGATGAACTGGAAACCGACTTGTCAGATTTTTTTGTTTTGTCTGCTGTTTTCAGTGGGTTTTCACTTAGCGAGCGCGTTGACGCTGGAGACTTCGAATTAGACTGGCGAGCGTCATCTGGATCGTCTTGCAAACGAAGCCCATTGGACAAACCGAGGGCGAGCTGAAGCAGCAGCGTTGACTTTCCTACACCCGGATCACCCGCAATAAGAGTCACCGATCCTGCAACAATTCCTCCTCCCAAAACTGTGTTCAATTCTTCAAAATTTGTTTGGATTCTTAACCTTTCCGAATATGCAATCTCATGAAGTTTCTTTGGTTTAGCCTCAGAAATGCCTATTTTTGCCGCGTCGGCAGAAAGCGTTATTTTAGATTGTCTAAACTCTTTGAACGAATTCCACGATCCGCATTCTGGACACTTTCCAAGCCATGAAGGACTATCATACCCACATTCCTGACAAACAAAGTTTGTCGTAGTTTTTGCTTTCTTCACAATCTGATTATACCACTCCAAGGAAAAAGAAAATTGTTGAACAGATAATACAAGCTATTAAAAAATTTTTATTCCGTTTGTTCTTCCCCAATCAAGAAGGCCTGCAAGAACAGATGCATCCGTAATATACCCATTGCGGATATATTCACCTATATCATTCACGCCAACAATAACCGGATGTCCTCTTTCTGCTTTTGATTCATCTCTTCGTAGCGCAACTGCCCTTACCTTCTCTGTCGTTTCATCAATCTTTCCTATGACAGGAGCCTCATAAACACTACTTGCAACAGGTGAATACAATGGAAACGGATAACGGCTTCCCGCAACTGATCGAATTTTATTCGCATCCAATTCATACCCCATCTCTTCTGCAGCTTCTTCATAAACCGTCTTTCTTTCGTCACCATCTTTTATCGAACCCGATGGGAGTGAGAGAGAATGTTTCCCCTGTGCAAAAAATGGCTCAACAAAAAGAATTACTGATTCAGGATTGCCACCTGCATCATAGACAACAGGAATCACTTGTGCTTGATGATCCCTATTCTGAAGCACGGTCTCACCCTCTACCTGACCTCTGGAAAAAAAATCTTCCCCATCAAGAGGTGTATCAATAATTCTACTCCCACGTACCTCAAGAGGTTGTTCTACCAATGCCTTAATACCCTTATCTACCGTAAACTCAGTCCTTGATGAAGATGCTCCCGACCTTTCTTTCCATGCAGCAAGAGCAAACTGAACACCAACGATGGTACGTAAATCCGAAATTTCTCCGGTATCAACTTTTTTCAAAAAGTCATTTTCTGAAAGCAATAAGTAATCCCGTGTCTGAGGATCGGTAATACTTATGTGTTCGGCGAGCTCAGCAGCATCTTTATCCACATCTGCACGAAAACATGCTGTTGTTGAAGTCAGGTACTTCCATGGGTTCAACTCCCCCGTTGATGCAAGAGAAACAGTAATATCCCGAGAAAAATCAAGTTTTCCTAATGCCTTCTGCGCAATCTGACCACTGTCACTACTTTCTGGATTAGCCGCGGTAAGCGACGTAATGATATCTGTTCCAAGTGCCTTCGATTTTCGTTGCACCAAAAGTACCTGTCCATCATTTGTTACTGGAACGACGAGTGATTCATCAGCAGTATCAACCACTTCAAGCTCCTTTCCATCAGGAAGCGTAAGAAGCTTGCGGGAAAACCATTCTTTTGTCCTTTCCGAGCGGGAAGGTATCCATTCATTGACAAGATGCCTCATAAAACCAGTACGTGGTTTGAGCAATCTTCCACCTCTTTCTCTTTCTTTGGGTGATGGTAAGGGTTTTTCTCCCCTTGAGACGGGTACTTCTGCCATACGTGTATTATACCCTACACTTAGCGGTACATGAGAGGCTTTTCAAGAAGCACAGGGATACTGATAGTTCTAGCTTACGGCTGGGTAATTTTAACGTAGTCAACGAAAAAACTTTGCGGTTGGTTGGGGTTGGGGAAAGTGTTACATATACCCTCTTCGCAGAACACTGGCTCTTGGTTGTCGTTCCATATTTCAAGACCCAGTCCCTCTAAGTGAGTTGGCAGGACATGAGTACCAAGCAGTTGACCATCAGCAGAGTAAGTAACACTCTGAACGCCATTGATGTCTTCTGACCAAACCAACTTAACTTTTACCCACTCATTTATGTCAATCGGGAGGGTCGGTCGTGACATATCTACAGGGAACTGATCCACAAAGCTGTTTGCCATGAAGCCACTGATCGCGCCAAACAAGACATCCTGGCTGGCCCACATAAAGCCAATATGGTCATACTCTGCTGTTTCCCCTTCCGTGCCAACTGCGCCATTCCAGAGCACAATACCGCTGGTACCTTGTGCATCGCTCAAACCATCTATATCATAATTTGCGCTCCATTTTATCTTAGCTTCCATAGTGATCGGATGACCATAGGTTACGCTGTAAGGACCTTGGTTAGGCTCGCTGGGGAGCTGTATATGAGAAGTGGCAGCATTCTGGTAAAAACCAGGGGTAGCGCTGGGGTTAACGACGAACCGCCCAAATGTGCGCTGCCCTTGTGTTTCAAAAAACACGCAGGCATCAGTACCGCAAGCTAGATTGGGATAATGCACCCCTCCCTCATAAATTTCGTAGAACAACTCCGGCTGCTGACTCTCAAAATCGGTAAAATAATCCACCGATGAAGCTTTGGCTGGTATCGGAAGTAACAATGAGGCTATGAGGGCTATGAGTAGAGTGGAAAATATTTTTTTCATAAGGTTAGTATGAATCTAATAATATGCCCACATTATTAGTAAAGATGATAACTAATATTTTGTCAAGAAAGAATTTTGTAAGAAAGTAACGCTGGAAACTGAATTCGGTACACTTAGCGGTACATGAGAGGCTTTTCAAGAAGCACAGGAACGACAATAATGCGATGTTTCTTTTTATCAAATTCTGAAACAGTGACAGTTATTGCCTGACCAACAGTATAGGTTGTTGTTGGCGGAATTTTTTCTTTCTTGATAAATGCTTCAACTTCATTCATTTCTTGTGTACTTTCAAGAAGGACAGTAACCCCCGCTTCTTCAACTTTGGTGACTTCTGCACCAACTTTACGATCAACAGGATATGCCTTCATCAACTCATCAAATGGATCAGCAGTCAGCCGTTTAACTGAGAGATTGATTCTTTTATTTTCCTCATCAAATCGGGAAACAACTGCCTCAATTTCTTCCCCTGCATTGTATAGAGATGCAAGATCAGTCACTTTTTCCCATGCGATTTCTGAAATGTGGACAAATCCTTCCAAAACCACTCCATCAACAGAAAATGTCGTAAAAATACCAAACGATGAAATATTGGTAATTGTTGCTTTCACTTTATCCCCTACTTTGAGTTTCTTCACTGTTTTTGCAAAATCTTCATCAGAAACAGCAGGCTTCTGGGAAAAAATAATTTTGTTGTCTTTTCTATTCAATTCCAAAACAGTCACTTCAACTGGTGATCCTGTTGTCAAATCAGCCTGTGATGTGTGTGATTGCGGTAAAAATCCTGCAACACCAAAATCTGTCACGGCAACGTATCCTGCTTTGGTTGCATCTTGTACCGTAACGGTAATAGGAGCTTTGCTCTTCAGGAGTTCTTCCAACTTTTTCCAGGAAAGATCTGCAAGATAACGACGAAGTGAAACAACAGCGTTCCCGTTATCTGATTCAGGGTTTAACACATTGACATCAACGGTATCCCCGACTTTGAACAATGAAAAAATGGTGTCAAGAATATGGCGCTCTTTTTCCAATACTATTGCTTCTGTCTTGGATCCGACATCAACAGTAATTTCACCACGAGTTAATCTGGTAATTATTCCTTTTACTGATTCGCCTTTTTTGAGTGAAACAAATTTATTTTGGTGTTTGGCAAGAAGCGCTGCCATTGCGCTTTGAGGTTTATTTGATGATGCAGTTGTCATGTGTCATATGCCTTTCTGTCTTTTTATGATGATGTAAGTATACCACGATCAGAGTTCTGTCGCAAGAATCAACCGTACTTAGATTTTTTGGAAAAGTCTTGATCTAACCTTTCAACCAGCAAAAAAATTCTTTCTCTCTTCTCTTACCCCTCTTGCAGTTCTCCATTTAGATAATTTCTCTTTCCAGATACACCCCTACGACTATCACCAATTGTAGGAAAGTTGCCTTCAACAACCGTTCTTGTATTACCGCGAAGTGTTATGGATGTTCTAATATCCCCACCGACAACGGTCACTGCAGGCTTCTTTGATTTGCCTGCAATACCTTCACCCCATCCAGCCGAATCAAGCGAATCAATATCTCCTGTCACGACGAGTAACCCCCCCTTTCTAACCGTTGCTGTCCTAGTAACATTTTCTCCCACAAATACCTGAGCATCAACGACAGTCACTCCTTCTGCGGATAACTCGGTAGTCATTCTTGCCCCATCTGTCACATCTGCTAAACTTCTTACTCCGCCAATCAATAATGTTGCCCTTTCTCCAGATATAACTACGTCATTGACCGTGATATCTCGCGCATCAACATACGTATGGGGAGTAATATGATGGATACTCGGAATCGGAATATCTCTACCTTCACCACCGGTAATCTTAAACCCTTTTTGTCCTTTCTTATCAAAACGGTGTCGTAATACACGAACTCCACGGCGAGAATGTGTTGACACTGCAACACGAACATGTTTTTGAGGTAAATCAATATAAGGATTTGCCCGATCATCGCGATATTCTCTTGTTATTGTTCCGTTCGATGAATCAACAATTGTAAAGCTTGGCACTGCTTCAAAAAACACTCGCTCTGCTGCTCTCCGAACTATTTTTCGAAATGCTGTATTTTTTCGTGGTTTGTGAAATGATTGTTCCGGACCTCCTCGTGCCATAACGACTATTATAGTCCTATAAGGGAGAAAATGCAAAAACCTAGTTGGCATGAATAAAGCACCAAAAAACCGCCCGGCGGACTGATCTTGAGTAAGTTTTACGAACGAAAGCGAGGGAGCCCGCTTGCGCACGAAGGGACGCACCGTATGGTGCATCCCGAAGTGCGACAAGGGAGAACTGGCGGAATTTACCCATAAAAAAACCTCCCTTACTGGAGGTTTTTTTATGCTTTCAAAGATTTCTCTTTCAAAGCAGAAAATCCCTGGTGATGACCCATTGTCCCGCCCCTAACGGGGTAGTATCGTAGGCGCTGGCATGTTTCACTTCTCTGTTCGGAAAGGGAAGAGGTGGTGCCACACCGCTCAAATCACCAGAAAATTTCTGCTTTCAAAGAACTTGATTGCTCCTTAATAAGTGAAGAGATTGTCCTCTTGTGGAGAACACGTCTTAAAAAAAATTTACCTTCGACCATTAGTACTGGTTAGCTCAACACATTACTGTGCTTCCACTGCCAGCCTATCAACCTAGTAGTCTTCTAGGGGTCTTTCAGATCTTGCGATCAATCGAGATCTTATCTTGGAGGCGGCTTCCCACTTAGATGCTTTCAGCGGTTATCCGTTGGGAATCTAGCTACTCGGCGCTGCTCCTTTTGGGAGACAACCGACACACCAGGGATTCCCTCACCCCAGTCCTCTCGTACTAGGGGCGAATCTCCTCAAATCTCAAACGGGCATACAGGATAGAGACCGAGCTGTCTTACGACGCTCTGAACCCAGCTCGCGTACCACTTTAACCGGCGAACAGCCGGACCCTTGGAAGCTTCTCCACCTCCAGGATGTGATGAGCCGACATCGCGTAAATCATTTGTTACCAAATGCGCTGACTATACCTTCACCCCGCCAAGCGGGGGCTAGTCTTATGATAAAAGTTATAGATTTTGTTTGAAACCAAACAAGAACTTCTATCTCATCCTACATAAGTAGGAATCAGTCGATACAAGATGAAATAAAACTTCACCTCTCGGTATTGACCCCGCCAAGCGGGGTGTCCACCGATTTGAACTAGTTAATTCTCTTATCCATTGCACGCTCTAACGTGCTTTTATTATGAATAATCAGACTCGAATATTACTATTCGGGCGCCCCAATGTATATTAAGGTGCCAAACCGCATCGTCGCTGTGGACGCTTGGATGCGATCAGCCTGTTATCCCCGGGGTAGCTTTTAGCCGTTAAGCTGTGTGGATACCACTATCCATCACAGGATCACTAACGCCTACTTTCGTACCTGCTCGACTTGTAAGTCTCGCAGTCAAGCTGGCTTTTGCGTTTACGCTATCATCATGATTTCCATCCATGATTAGCCAACCATTGCGCGGCTCCGTTGCATTTTAGGAGCCTACCTCCCCAGTAAAACTGCCCACCAGACACTGTCCTTCGCCCGTATTTTTATGCGGGTCAAAGTTATGCTCACTCATCTCAAAGAGAGGTATTTCACTATTGACGAATCTCCCTCCTATTCTAAACAATTGAAATAAGCTTGCAAATATCAAGCTACAGTAAAGCTCCCGGGGTCTTTTTGTCCATGTATACCTAGGCCGCGTCTTCACAGCCATCTCAATTTCGCCGGGTAAAGGATCAAGACAGTTACTCAGTCGTTCTACCTTTCGTGCGGGTCGGAACTTGCCCGACAAGGAACTTCGCTACCATAGAACAGTTATAGTTACTGCTGCCGTTCACCGGAGCTTTGATAACAACCTTGACTCTTACGAGTCGCAGCCACCATCATTGACTTACCGGCACTGGGCAGGTGTCAGCCCCTATACGTTGCCTTTCGGCTTTGCAGGGACCTGTGTTTTAGATAAACAGTCGCTAAGTAAACTTTTGTTGCAGCCCCGATAAATCGGGGCGAGGCATCTCCCATAGGTTACGCCTAGCTTTTTTGCCTAGTTCCTTAATCCTCTGTCTCCCGGTCACCTTAGTCTACTCGACCAACCCACCTGTGTCGGTTTACGGTACGGAAAAATATGTGTTTTGACAAGCCTTGCGGCTGACATAATGAAGCTTTTCTTGAGAACTGAAACGTATCAAATCGTCTCCTGTTACCAGGAAACTTTCTATCACAGCTTAATTAACCACGATGACGGATTTGCCTATCACCACTATTTTACTGCTTAGACCTCGCCGTAGCGGGCTTGATTTTTCCAACTCTGTCACTACCTTATAATACACATACCCTGTAGTCGAATCTTAACGACTTGTCCATCGGGCTAATCCCCTTTAACGAGGAATACCCTTAGGGCCGACTTACCCTTCGTTGATGTACATTGCGAAGGAAACCTTGGGTTTTCGGTGTGCAGATATCTCATCTGCATTACGCTACTCATGCCGGCATTCTCACTTTTAAACGCTCCACCTGACTTTACAATCAAACTTCACTGCATTTAAAACGCTCCCCTACCAATCCGCAAAGCGGAGTTTCCAATTTCGGCAAGATGCTTAATCCTCGTTACATTTTCGGCGCCACAAACCATCCGCCAGTGAGCTGTTACGCTATCTTTAAAAGATGGCTGCTTCTAAGCCAACTTCCTGGGTGTCTCTGGATCGTGACTTCCTTAAAAACTTAGCATCTATTTAGAGGCCTTAATTGGGAATCTGGGCTGTTTCCCTTTTGACTCATCAGCTTAGCCCGACAAGTCTGACTACTGTAATAATACACAAGTATTCGGAGTTTGATTCGATCCTACAGATTGCTCCGCAGGAATCGATTCAGTGCTCTACCCCTTGCTTAATTTACAGCGCTATACCTTAATATATTTCGGGGAGAACCAGCTATCTCTAGGTTCGTTTGGCATATTGCCCCTAACCTCAAGTCATCTCAAGACATTGCTGCGTCTACGAGTTCGGTCCTCCACCTCCATTTCTGAAGGTCTCAACCTGCTCAAGGTTAGCTCACCTAGTTTCGGGTTTAATAATTGCAACTAACTAGCCCAGTTAGGGCTTGCTTTCACTGCGTCTCCCCAATGGAAATTGGTTAAACTAACGCTGCAATCAAAAACTCACCGGCTCATTCTTCAATAGGCACGAGATCACCCCGCAATGCGGAGCTCTCTCTGCTTGTTAGCTAACAATTTCAGTTCTGTTTCATCCCCCTCCCGGGGTGCTTTTCACCTTTCCCTCGCGGTACTAGTTCACTATCGGTAGATTCTGGTATTTAGACTTGGATCGTGGTCGACCCAGATTCCCACAAAGTTTATCGTGCTCCATGGTACTTAGGAACAAACTATCGGTGTTTTTCATTTCGTATACGAGCCTTTCACTCTCTTTGGAAGACCATTCCGGATCCTTCTACTATAAAAAACACATCAAATATCGTCTGCCCTGCAACACCCCGCAATGCGGGGTTTAGTCTGATCCGCTTTCGCTCACCGCTACTGACGGAATCTCATATGATTTATTTTCCTGGCGTTACTAAGATGTTTCAGTTCACGCCGTTCCCAACCAAACGCTATATAATCATTGCTGACTAACTTCACGCATGGTTCCCCCGCAATGCGGGGGAGGTTGCCCTATTCGGACACCACCGGATCAAAGGTTGATGGCACCTCCCCGATGTGTATCGCCGCCGTCTGCGTCCTTCCTCGGCCAAAATCTCCAAGGCATCCATTGTTAGCATTATTAGTAAATTCTTATTTACACCACACATCCGTAATGATGCGTGGATTTAAGACGTATTTATCCCGTATTTACTCGTCGGCTGACGAAATAAACGCGGGATATTCTCTTCACTTGTTAAAGAGCCATCTACTTAATTAAGTCTCTCAGGTAAACCCTCTCTTACTAGAGGGTTTGCCTCAAAGACTTTATCAATCTAAGCTT